>CBAAAD010000091.1:0-8665 GCA_964658785.1 uncultured Methylobacterium sp. | reverse complement strand
TTACGGCTCCACGCGATGGCGTGCTTCGGCCAGATCAATCTCACGCACCAGGCGGCGCGAGGTTTCATCGGAGATAAGCGCTTGCCGCGCCAGATTGAAGATCTCGCTGCGCTCGGCCTGCAGGGCGGCGAGGCGCAGGGTGATTTCTATCTCATCGGCCTTGCGTAACTGTCTGGCGTCGGTTTCGTTCGAGGCATCGCGATCGAGCCGATGCTGATAAAGCGCAATCACCCGTGCGGCGGCATGGGAGTAAATTTCGGCGTCGGCCGCGACGCTTTTTTCCATCAACTGCCGCTGCGATGCTTCGATCGCGGCAATGGCGGCAATCGCGGCGGCGTGGCGCGCGTGATCCTCCTGCCGCTGCGGCAGCGGCTCGGCCGGGACCTGCAGGCCTTTCAGCAGACGCGGCAGGCCGATGGCGGCCATCAGCAGCGAGAGAAGAATCACGGCGGCGGCCAGAAATATCGCCAGATCGCGCGCGGGAAACGGTGAGCCGTCAGGCATCAGCAGCGGCAGGCTCAGCACGCCCGCTAACGTCAGCGCGCCGCGCACGCCGGCCAGCGAGGTGGCCAGCACCAGTCGCCAGTTTGGTTTCTCTATCGGCTGACCCCGGTGGCGCGCCACAAACAGGCTAAGCCGCAGCGATACCCACACCCACACCAGTCGCAGCAGCGCGAGGCCCGCGCTGATCGTCAGCGCATACACCAGCAGCCACCAGCGATTGAGATGCGCGCTCTGTTCGGTGGCGGCCACCGCGCCGCGCAGAATCTTTGGCAGTTGCTCGCCGAGCAACACGAACACGATGCCGTTGAGCGCCAGCTGCACCATGTTCCACACGGCGGTGCGCTGCACCCGAGTGGTGGCCAGCGCGCGGCCGCTGAGCTCGACGTAACTCATGGTGATGCCGGCGGCTACCGCGGCCAGAATGCCGGACGCCTCCAGCCGATCGGCCAGCATGTAAGCGCCAAATGGAATCAGCAGGCTGATCAGGATCGGCGAGCCGGTTTCCTCGCCGAACTGCCGTGACAGCAGTCGCTGCGCGTAACTGACGCCCAGCGTGAAGCCCACGCCCACCGCCACGCCGGCACCGGCCAGCCATAGAAAAGTCAGTGACGCCGAGCCCATCGAAAAGCGGCCGGTTATCGCGGCAGCCACGGCAAAGCGGAAGCACACCAGGCCGGTGGCATCGTTGAGCAGCGATTCGCCTTCCAGAATATGCAGCAGGCGTTTGGGAATCGGCACGCGTGCGGCGATCGACGACACCGCCACCGGGTCGGTCGGCGAGACGATGGCGGCCAGCGCAAACGATACCGCCAGCGGCATCGCGGGAATCAGCCAGTGAATGAGAAAGCCCGCGCCCACCACGGTAAATACCACCAGCCCCAGCGCCAGTTGCAGGATCACCGTCTTGTCGCGCAGGAGGCCGTCCTTTGGAATGCGCCAGCCATCGAGAAACAGCAGCGGCGGAAGAAACAGCAGAAAGAAAATCTGCGGGTCCAGCACCACACCGTGATCGAGCACGCCGGCAATGCCCGCGCCCATCGCGATCTGCACCAGCGGCAGCGGTATCGGCAGCGGCACAATACGCACCACGTAGCTGCTGGCCACTACCGCCAACAGCATCGCCAAAACCAGTTCTATCGAATCCATTGCTTTCCTCGGCCGATCAGCTCGCCACCCTGGCGGATGATTGTCGCTGCCCAACCACCATCCATACTCTCCTCTCGCGCTCAGTGCACGCTGGCGGCGTTGGGGTGTTCTGCTCGTGCTCGCCTTGACGCCCGGCGACGTTCGATGCCAGGGCGGCGTGCCGAATGCCGCCAACGGAGGTGCCGATGCCAGGTATCCCGCAGGCCCTGGCACGCAAGCCACCACGTCCGCGTCGGCGGGTCTTTGCCGACGTGACGACGTGCCTAGCCATAGTCACCACATATGGAAACCATGAGAAAAAACGATTGGCCTCAATCGCTCCGATGGCTGATGATGCAGTGCAGCAGACGCCGCCGTTGCGGCGCCATTTTCTTCTCAAGGAGTTGCCATCATGTTGAAGTCGCAAACCGTTACCGCGAGCCGCGTGCCGCACATCGCTACCGCCGTGGCATTGATGTTCACCATCGCCATTGGCATCAGCCAGTCCGCCGCCAGCGCGGGCACAGCAGCCACCAGTACCGCTAGCGTAACGACTCGCTGAGCCGGTTTAGACGCCGCGAGTCGGGCTCTGAAATCAGCCGACGGCTCACATCACCAGCTCACCCATGGCCGCGGCGGTGAAATCCTTCAGGTGCTCGCTATCGCCGCTGCGCACTTTGGTCAGCCATAGAGGATCACTGAGTAGCGCGCGGCCCACGGCGATGAGGTCGAACTCGCCGCGCTCCATGCGTTCGACCAGATTGTCCAGCCCGACCGGCGTGGAACTCTCGCCACCGAACGCGGCCATGAATTCGCCGGACAGGCCGACCGAGCCGACGCTGATAGTGGCGGCGCCGGTGAGCTTTTTCGCCCAGCCGGCAAAGTTCAGGCCGTTGGCGCCATCGATCTCGGCAAATTCCGGCTCCCAGAAGCGCCGCTGCGAGCAGTGCAGAACGTCCACGCCGGCTTCCACCAGCGGCAGCAGCCAGTCGGTCATCGCTTCGGGCGTGGTGGCCAGGCGCGCCTTGTAGTCCTGCTGCTTCCACTGGCTCACGCGCAGGATGATCGGAAAGTCCGGACCCACGGCCTGGCGTATCGCCCTGACCACTTCGCCGGCAAAGCGCGAACGCTGCACCAGCGTGGCGCCGCCATAGCGATCGGTGCGCTCGTTGGTGCCCGACCAGAAAAACTGGTCGATCAGGTAGCCATGCGCACCATGAATCTCCAGCGTGTCAAAGCCCAGGCGTTTGGCATCGGCGGCCGCGCGCGCGAACGCCGCCACGGTGTCGGCAATGTCTTCCTCGCTCATCGCCTGACCACGAGGCACGCCCGGCGCAACGAGGCCGGACGGGCTCTCTATGGCGCCCGTCGGCACCCAGTCGGTGGCCGGATGCTTCACTGAACCCACGTGCCAGATCTGCGGACCCATCTTGCCGCCGGCACCGTGCACGGCATCGATAACGTGCTGCCAGCCGGCCAGCGCGGCGTCGCCGTGGAAAAACGGAATCTGGCCTTCGTTACGGGCCGACGGCCGGTCGATCACCGTGCCCTCCGAAAGAATCAGCCCGACGTCGCCCTCGGCGCGGCGACGGTAGTAGGCGGCCACATTGGCGCCGGGCACGCCTTCCGGCGAAAACGAGCGCGTCATCGGCGCCATCACCACGCGATTCTTCAGCACAAGGTTTTTTATCTGAAACGGCTGAAACAGCACGTCGGTGTTGGTCGAGGTGGTGGTGTTGGAAGTCATGCGGGAGGATCCATCGAGGGCAATTCGTTAATGGTATAGTTTGTATACCTAGTGTCAACAAGGCACGAACAAGCCACCAGGTACCCAAAGGGAAACCACCATGGCCTCACTCAAACATCGCGTGCTCCAGGCCGCGGATTGCCCCAGCCGGCTGCTGCTCGACGAGCTGGCCGACAAATGGTCGGTACTCATTCTGGCGGCCCTTAACGAAGGCCCGCTGCGTTTCAACGAAATCAAGCGCACGCTGGAAGGCATCACGCAAAAAGCGCTCACCCAGAGCCTTCGCCGGCTGGAGCGCAACGGCATCGTGGCCCGGCGCGTGGTCGAGGCGTCGCCCATCGCCGTTGAATACAGCGTGACCGCGCTGGGTAAAAGTCTGAGGAAGCCGTTCAAGGCCCTGTACGACTGGACCGTCGTCAACCTGCCGGATGTAGAGGCGGCGCGACTGACCTTCGATGCGAAGTTGGTTCGGTAGCGCCCGCGAGGCGCTCCGACGCCGCCGTGATGGCTAGCGCGTTGCTCAGCTGATGGCGAAAGGTGACCGCGATATCGCCCTGGAGTATTCGTTCGACGTCTCGCTGATGCACGGCCTCAACAGGGGCATGGCGTCGGGTAGCCGGTAGCACGATCCAGACACCGGTTTAAGATGTAGGCGGCACTCCAAAGCAAATCCCAGGCAGATCAGAAACGGCATGTCTTACCAACGAAAAGTCAGCCAGCGTTACAGCGACGCGCTCACTCAGGTTTCCTGGCAGGAATTTGAGCGGCTGCTGGCGAGTTACTACGTTGCCCAAGGCTATCGCGTCGAGCATGTCGGTACCGGCGGCTCGGGTACCAAGTTCGACGGTGGCATCGATCTCAAGCTGTATCGCGATGATCAGTACCTGATCGTGCAGTGCAAGCACTGGAACGTTTTTCAGGTGACGCACAACCCGGTGCACGAGCTGCTTGGCGTGATGCTGACCGAGAAGGCGAACGGCGCCGTGGTGATTACCAGCGGCGAGTTCAGCCCCGCGGCGAAGTTGGCCGCGGCGAGGGAGCCGCGGGTGATCCTTATCGATGGTGCCAGGCTGCGTGAAATGCTGGGGCCGATCGCGGGCGTGTTCGTGTCCAGCGGAGCAGCCCGTGCCGACACGAGTGGCGATATTTTTGGAAGCGCTGCACCGAATCCATCAGGCCATCGCTCTCGGCGCGCTCGCCCCCGGCGCTCACGCAATCCGCTGCCTGGGTTGGCGTTGGCCATCGTTGCCGCATTGATCGCGTATGCGGTTTCCATGCATGCGATCAAAACGCTTGCGCCAAAGACGGCAACGCGGTCCGCGGTGATCAGCCCGGCGTCGCCGCTGTTCGCACCGCCCGTCGCCAGCGCTCCTTTGGCAGCAATGATGGTAAGGCCACTGCCGCAGGATTCGGTGACGCATGCGACGGCGGCCCAGCAGCGCGAGTGGCGGCGCAAGAACGATGAGGCCATGAAGATTCTGGAAAAGACGACGCCGACGCTGGCGAGATAATCGCTGCGCTTTGGATTGGATCATTGATTCATCGGACCGTTCGGCGAGTTTATGGCAGTCGCGCCGATTAGCCGTCTAAACCGCTAAAACGCGTCAGCCGCCCTCTCGGTCGGCACAGGCTTCGGGTCCATTACGCAGTTGCCCCCTTTGCGTTTGGCCCGGTATAGCGCCTGGTCGGCGCGCTGCAGCACGCTGGCTGCGCTGTCGCCGGGCTCGATCATGGCGACGCCAAACGATGCGCTCACCTGCCGCACCGGTTCGACGGTCAACTCGGCAATCGCTGTGCGCAGACGTTCGGCCAGCTGCCGCAGACCGACGGCGTCGATGCGCGGAACCACCACCAGAAACTCCTCGCCGCCCCAGCGCGACACGCATTCGTCCTTGCGCAGCAGCGATTCGCAGCGTTGCGCCACCGTTTGCAGCACGTGGTCGCCGACCGGGTGGCCATACGTGTCGTTGATGGCCTTGAAGCGATCCATGTCAAACATGATGATGCCGGCGGGCACGGGTTGGTCCAGGGTGTTCTGCAGTATCTGCTCGCCGGGACGGCGGTTGGGGATGTCTGTGAGCGGGTCGCGGTTGGCGATGATTTCCATCCGCGCACGTTCCGCTGCCAGCCGCTGGATCTTGCCGGTGAGCCCGCGCTGCACGGGTATCAGCACGGCAACAAGAATAATCGCCGGTCCGTAGGACATCAGCAGGTCGCGGCCGCGTGGCGTGGCGATTTCCAGGGGATGCGCAAACAAGTACACCAGCACGGGCAGGGCGATCAGGCCCCAGGCCAACAGGGCTACAGCAGAAGCTTGTCGGGCCGGAAAAAACAGCATCACCATCAGCACCAGTATCAACAGCAGCGAGGATATCGGCGGCAATATATCGACCAGCCGCAGCCCCGGCACAAGGATTGCCTGAGTGATGTACAGCCAGGTCGGTGCAACCAGCGCCAGGCCAGCCGCGAGCAGCGCCGCGCGGCCGATACCCAGTACCCACCGCGGGCGCCGCATCAAGGTGACCAGCAGGCTGGTGAACACCATAAGCATCGTGGGCGGAATGATCAGATCCAGCGGCTGACGGTCCACGCTGAGCCAATGGACCGCTGTGGCGCAGGCCGAGGCGACCATGGCGAGCGCCAGCATGATCACAATGGCATTGCGGACAAAGCGCTCGCTGGGATCTCGCATGGGCATAGGGCGGGGCCTCCGAAATAGGCGGCTGACGATGAGGCCGTCGACAGCTTCATTAAACACGCACGAGCTTCATTAAGCACACATGGCTGTGCCGGCGACAACGGGGTTCGAGCGCAAGAGTTGTTTTGCGCGCCTTGCGCCGGGCAATGACCACACACCTGAAGGTTGCCGATGTGGGTTTAGCCAGGGCGCATGAAGATACCGCGGCACGCCGCGTCCACGGCTCGGTGGACACCGATGCACGCCGGCTGTTACACAGGTAACGGGATGAAGCCAGGGGTGGGGGAGCGATGACGAACGCCGAGCCGATGGCATCGAACAGCGTGGGTGGCCCGCAGGGACTGTCTGTGAAACAGGTGGCCGCGGTGGTAGCCGGCAACGCCATCGAGTTCTACGACTTTGTGACCTACGCCTTTTTTGCGACGCAGATCGGCCACACGTTTTTCCCCTCGCATACGCCGGGCGTCAGCCTGCTGGCCTCGCTGGCCACGTTCGGCGCAGGCTTTCTCACGCGTCCGCTTGGTGCGCTGGTGATTGGACGGCTCGGTGACCGACGCGGGCGCAAGCCGGCGATGCTGTGGTCGTTCGCCCTGATGGGCGTGGCGGTGATCGGCCTGCCGCTGACGCCGTCCTATGCATCGATCGGCGTGCTGGCACCGATCCTGGTGGTGGGTTTTCGGCTGCTGCAGGGTTTTGCGCTGGGCGGTGAGGTGGGACCGAGCACGGCTTTCATGATGGAGTCGGCGCCGCTGCACCGGCGCGGCTTGTACATCTCGCTGCAGGCGATGAGCGCCGATGCGTCGGTGATGGTGGCTGGCCTGATCGGCGTGGTGCTGGCCGGTGTGATGAGTCCGGCGGCGCTGGAAAGCTGGGGCTGGCGTGTGGCCCTGCTGGCGGGCGCGGCGATTATTCCGTTTGGTCTGGTGATGCGCAGCCGTCTGCTGGAAACCGTGCATCTTGCAACAGCGCAGGACGATGAGCGCATCGCGCCGGGCGGCTATGCGCGCATCGTCGCCGCGGGCCTGGCCATGCTGGCCGCGGCGACCACGGCCAACTACGTGCTCGACTACATGACGACCTACGCCAGCGCGACTCTGGGCATGCCCACGCGACTGGCGCTGGGTGCCACGGTGGTGGTCGGCCTGTGCGGGGTGATATGCGATCCGATCAGCGGCTGGCTGTCCGATCGTTTCGGCCGCAAGCCGGTGCTGATCCTGCCGTGGTGCGTGCTGCTGCTGGCTATCTTTCCCGCGTTCCATCTGCTCGGCGCCACGCGCACCGGCGTGGCGCTGTATGCCACGACGGCGGTACTCGCGGTGGCGTCCACATTGTCCACCGCCACGGTGATCGTTACCGTCACCGAAGCGTTGCCGCAACGCATGCGCTCCGGCGGGCTGGGCATCATGTATGCGCTGTCGATCTGCGTGTTTGGCGGCTCCACCCAGTTTCTGGTGGCGTGGCTGACGCGCCTGACCGGCAACCCCCTGACGCCGGCCTGGTATCTGATTGGCGGCGTGTCGGTGGGCCTGCTGGCGATTCTTTCGATGCCGGAAACCGCGCCGGTGAAAACCATGCCGCAGAGCTTGCGGGTGATACCCGAGCGCTCGCCAGCGCTGACGGATTAGCGCAGCGGTTCGGCGGCGGTATCACCCTTGCAGCTGACCGGCTGGCCGGTTCTGCCGACGACCGGGGTAAAGTTTGAACCGCTGTGGTTGATCACGATGCCGGCATCGCAGCGCTGGTTGCGGTCGAGCCGATAGGTAGCCTGCACGCGCAGCGCCTCCTGGCGCTGTTTTTCCATACGCATGGCCAGCGCCGCCTGATATTGCCGAGACTGCTCGTTCACCTGTTGATGCGTTTCGGACAAGTCCTCTCGCTGCTGCTTCAGATTGGCGGCAAGCTGCGCCTGATGTTGCTCGGCGCGCGCTTTTGCCAGCTGCGCGTCCTGCTCGGCGGCGCGGGCAGAATCGCGCATCACCTCATCGGCATGACGCCCGGCGAGATACTGGGACAACCCGTTCCACGCCACCGCGGCAACAACGAGCCCGGCACCGGCGGCGACAATTTTCAATGACAGCGACATGGCCATGGCAACCGATTCCCCGGCAAGATTGTAGAAAAATCCCGCGCCCTTTAGCCCTGACATCAGCGCGTCAGAAGCGTTCGGCGGAGTCTAGCAGGGAGTGGAAAGGCAGCCGGCGCCTGAACTGTGGAAGGTCGCTGGATGAGTCGGCAATGCCATACAGAAAAAAATCCCGGCTTGAGCGCAGGCGGCAGCGGCTACGAAGCACACTTAAAGCGCTGGTTCGATATATCTACGCACCTGCCGGACCTGCTGTCCAAGCATCTGCCGATTTATCAGCGCATCGCCGCGGGATGGCTCGAAAAAGGCCTGGTGGCCGGACTCTGGCTGGTTGAGTGCGCTTGGCCGCAGCAAGCTCGAAGGGATTGGCGGCATCAGCCTTTTCAGCCTCGCCCTGGTTATGTCCGTGTCTTCGCGGCGCCGGATGGAAGGTGTTTTTCAGGCCACCGCGCAAGCTCGCGGAAGCGCTTGTGCCGACTTACCGGATGTCGCCTAGTTGGCCCACTGC
>CBAAAD010000090.1:0-8804 GCA_964658785.1 uncultured Methylobacterium sp. | reverse complement strand
GATTCGGCAATGTGGAACACGCGCTGCTCGGCGCTTTCCAGCACCTCCTGCATGCTCTTGCCTTCCGGGCGATAGCCGTCTTCAGTGATCGACGTACCCGCGTCGATCAGCTGACGCATCACCGACTTCTCGCGCACGATGCCGGCATACGCGGTGATGTTGGCCGCGCTGGGCGTGCTGTTGGCCAGTTCAATCAGATAACCCGCTCCGCCGACCATCTCGGCCAGGCCGTTACTCTCGAACCAGTCGCCCAGGGTTACCGCGTCGCACGGCATGCCCTTGTTGGCCAGCTCGTTGATCGCGCGCCAGATCAGCCGGTGATCCTTGCGGTAGAAATCCAGCTCGGAGAGTTTGTCGGCCACCTTGTCCAGCGCGTCGGGCGCCAACATGAGGCCGCCCAGCACGGCCTGCTCCGCGTCGATCGAATGCGGCGGCACGCGCAGCGCCTCGATCGCCGAGGAAGAAGACTTGCGTTCGGGCACGAAGGACATGGATTTACCTAACGGAAAAACGAGCCGGCGCCGACGCCGGAGGCGTGGCAGCTCTGACGGTCATCATACGCGGCGTCATCTCAACCGCCGAGACAATAACTCTGTGGATAAGCTGTGCGTTGCTGTGGATAGAAGTGCGAGCGGACAACCAAATCGCCGCGATCCAGTAGGTATGTGCGCCAAAAAAAACGGGCGCCCGAAGGCGCCCGTTTCATGGCATCGAAGCAAGCTCTGGAGCTTACTTGTCGCCGACCACGATCACCTTGACGGTGGTGTGGATGTCTGCGTGCAGATGCACGGCTACGTCGTACTCGCCGGTGTTGCGCAGCGGACCTTCGCCCAGAATCACTTCGTTCTTGTTCACGACAAAGCCAGCGGTCGTGAGCGCTTCAGCGATATCGCGCGGACCGACCGAACCGAACAGCTTGCCTTCAGCACTGGCGTGCGCCGAAATGGTGACGGACGCGTCGGCCAGCTTGGTCTGACGGGCCTGGGCATCGGCCAGCAGGCTATCGGCCTTGGCTTCGTACTCGGCACGGCGCTGCTCGAACGCAGCCAGGTTGGCGGCATTGACGCGGACGGCCTTGCCCTGCGGCAGGAGGAAGTTGCGGCCGTAGCCCGGCTTCACGACGACCTTGTCGCCGAGCGTGCCGAGGTTGCGGACTTTCTGCAGAAGAATGAGTTCCATGGTGTATCCCTATTCGTTAGCGCCGGTGTGGCCCGACGCAGCCGTGGACGGCTGTCCGAAATATCTGAACGTTCCGCCCGGCCAGCGCCGGGCGAAACCGACGGCAGGCAACCCGAAGGTCACCTGCCGGCACGATCAGACGTCGTGGTTGTCGGTGTACGGCAGCAGCGAGAGGAAGCGCGCGCGCTTGATCGCCGTGGCCAGCTGACGCTGATAGCGCGCCTTGGTTCCGGTGATGCGGCTGGGCACGATCTTGCCATTCTCGGTCACGTACTGGCGCAGCGTATTGAGATCCTTGTAGTCGATCTCTTTGACGTCTTCGGCAGTGAAGCGGCAGAACTTGCGGCGGCGGAAAAACTTGGACATGGTCTTGAGCTCCTATCAGTCGTCGCTGTCGCGATCGTTGTCGCGGTCGAGACCGCCATCGTCGTCATCGCGGCGACGCGAGGACTTGGCATCATCTTTCTCTTTGCTCTTGATGATGAAGGACGGCTCGGTATCGGCCTCGTCGCGACGCACCACCAGGTGGCGCAGCACGGCGTCGTTGAAGCGGAAGCCCGACTCCAGCTCGTTCAGCGCGTTCTGGCTCACTTCGATATTGAGCATCACGTAGTGAGCCTTGGCCAGGTTCACGATCGGATAAGCCAGCTGACGGCGGCCCCAGTCTTCCAGGCGGTGCAGTTTGCCACCGTCGGTCTCGACCAGCGCCTTGTAGCGCTCGATCATCGCCGGAACCTGTTCGCTCTGGTCAGGGTGGACCAGAAACACAACTTCGTAATGACGCAGGGTCATTGTGGTTTGACTCCTTGTGGATGCGGCCTTGCGGCCTTGCAGCCTCCCGCCGTTGCGGTGAGGCAAGTGCCCATTCGGACATGCGACGTCCGGACAGAAGCGGGATTGTACGGTGCAGCCGGGAGATCGCGCAAGTTGTTGGCGCGCAAGAGCTTAGCTTGGGGGCGAGGGTCGAGCCGCGAGGGCGCAAAGACCGAGTGGCGCGAAGACTACCGGTGAGACGGCCATACTCGCCCCTCGTTTCTCGCCCCTGCTTTTTACTAACCCACCGTAAAGCTTTCGCCGCAGCCGCATTCGCCGGTGGCGTTGGGATTGTGGAACACGAAACTCGCGTTCAGGCCCTGGCGCTGGAAATCGATCACCGTGCCTTCGACCAGCGCGAGGCTCTTGTCGTTGACGATCAGCGGCAGTCCGTCCACGTCCACCGTCTTGTCACCGTCTTCGAGCGCCTCGGCCAGATCAACAACATAGGCGAAACCCGAGCAACCGGTGCGCTTGACGCCAAAACGCACGCCCGCGGCCGTGGGAGTATGAGCCAGGAAATGGCGCATGCGGTCGCTGGCGGCAGGAGTGATCGTGATGGTCATGGCGGCAGGTACAACCTCAAACGGTAACGCGGAGCAGGAGTGCGAAATGGACGCGATGCGCTGATTGGAAAAGCGGGTCGGACAAACAAGCCGCTGCAAAGTCGCGGCATTCGTGAAAGCTACATTATCATGGCGGTTAACCTTGCACGCCCGAAGCGCGGCGTGCGCTTTTATTATCGGCGCTTCCCCTTAGATAGGGCGTCCAGGCAGGAGTTTCAATTCATGGCAGCGGTCAGCGCAATGGTGTGCAGCGTCAAACAGGCCTTATCCGGTGCCATCGAGGCCGGCAGCAGCGTCACCGTGCGCGGCTGGGTGCGGACGCGGCGCGACTCCAAGGCAGGCCTGTCCTTCGTCAACGTCACCGACGGCTCGTGCTTCGATCCAATCCAGGCGGTGGTGCCGTCCACGCTGGCCAATTACGACACCGAAGTGAAGCACCTCACGGCCGGTGCCGGCGTCATCATCAGCGGCACCCTGGTGCCCTCGCAGGGCAAGGGTCAGAGCTTCGAGCTGCAGGCCACATCGGTTGAAGTAACCGGCCTGGTCGATGATCCGGAAACCTATCCGATCCAGCCCAAGCAGCACTCGATGGAGTTCCTGCGCGAGGTCGCCCACCTGCGCCCGCGCACTAACCTGTTTGGCGCGGTGACCCGCGTGCGCCACACGATGATGATGGCGATCCATCGCCATCTCACCGAACGCGGCTACTTCTGGATCAACACCCCTATCATCACGACCTCCGATGCCGAGGGCGCCGGCGACATGTTCCGCCTGTCGACACTGGATCTCGCCAACCTGCCGCGCGACGACAAGGGCAAGATCGACTTCCGCAAGGATTTCTTCGGCCGCGAGGCTTTTCTTACGGTGTCGGGCCAGCTCAACGTCGAGTCGTACTGCATGGCGATGAGCAAGGTCTACACCTTCGGGCCGACCTTCCGCGCGGAAAAATCCAACACGCCGCGGCATCTGGCCGAGTTCTGGATGGTCGAGCCGGAAATCGCCTTCGCCGACCTCAGCGTCAACGCCGACGAGGCCGAAGCGTTGCTCAAGGCCATCTTCAAGACCATTCTCGACGAGCGCGCGGACGACATGGCGTTTTTTGCCGAGCGCGTGCAGAGCGACGCGATCAGCCGTCTAGAAGCTTTTATTGCCAAACCGTTTGAACGCATTGATTACACCGATGCGATTACCATCCTGCAGAAGTCCGGTCAGACCTTCGACTATCCCGTTGCCTGGGGTATCGACCTGCAGACCGAGCACGAGCGTTATCTGGCCGAGAAACATATCGGCCGGCCGGTGGTCGTCATGAACTACCCCGAGGCGATCAAGGCCTTCTACATGCGCTTGAACGATGATGAAAAGACCGTGGCCGCGATGGACGTGCTGGCGCCCGGCATCGGTGAAATCATCGGCGGTGCGCAGCGCGAGGAGCGGCTGGATTATCTGGACCGCCGGATGACCCAGTTCGGTCTCGATACGGCCACTTACGGCTGGTACCGTGATCTGCGCCGTTATGGCACGGTGCCGCATGCGGGCTTCGGCCTGGGCTTCGAGCGTCTGCTGGTTTACGTGTGCGGGCTGTCGAACATTCGCGATGCCATCCCCTTCCCTCGCGCCGCCGGCACGGCCGAATTCTGAGTAACGCCAAGGCAATGACGTATCGATTACCCGCACTGTTCGTCGCGCTGATATCCATTGCCCTGCTGGGCGGCTGCCATACCGCCAAGAGCCTGATACCGGACACGCTGATTCCACCGAACCTCAGGCCGCCGGCCGAAAACAGCGGCGACGCGCTGAAGCTGGCCAAGAAAAAGCTGCAGGACGCCTCGCCGTGCTGCAGCAGCTTCGCCGATTTCTCCTACCAGACCATCCTGCCGTGGCAGCCGCAGAAGTTCGTGCTCGGCAGCGATGCCATGGTGGCCAACTTGAACGGCGCGCACAGCTACTTTCTGGCCTTTCGCCTGCCGACCGGCATGAAGCTGCCCTATCGCGTGGCGATCAAGTCGGAATTGAACGGCCGCTGGCTGAGTTCGAGCTATCTGTTCGCGCCCACCATCGTCACGCTCGATGACGGCTTTCAGCCCATCGGCACCAGCGACATCACCCTGTGCGAACACGTGGGCTGGAGCAGCGAAACCACCGGTGCTTTCGGCGCGGTCACGATCAAGGACGAAAAGGCGCGATATCTGCTGGTTTACAGCTCCGCGGCGCAGCAATCGGGCAAGACCTATTGGGAGCAGTCGCCCGCGGCAACAACCACGAATACCACAGGCTCGGTGCCTTCGGTGTCCATGAATGCCAGCGGCACCTTCAGCGTGCCGCACGGTCCGGACGGCACGCTATGGGTCGGCATGATGGACAAGACCTATGCCAAGGCCGTGGATAACGCGATCTGCAAGAAGCCGCCACCCGGTAGCGGCGTGCTCAATACGTTGCGCGCCGATCTACCGATTCCATGGATCAACGGCAAGGACTCTGATAGCAGCAGCACCAAGTCCGACGACAGCAAGAGCACGCAATGATCACTCTTTATCTGGCGCTGCTGCTGGTTGGCATCATCGCGTTCGTGCTCTCGTACGTCGCCCAGTTCAGGCTCGCCAGCCTGATGCGGCAGCGCCATCCGCAGCAGTGGAAGATCATCGCCGAGCCGGAATCCGGCAAGCCCTCGGGCCTGCGCACCTGGGTTCGCATGCAGCACGCGATGCGTTCGCCGGCTATTGCGATATTGGAAGACGCGGCCATCAACCGCTGGCTGCGCGTGTGGCGAACCAGCCCGTGGCTCGGCTGGGCCTGCTGGCTGGCCGCGCTGGCCATGCGCATGCTGCACTGACCGAACAAAGGAGCGCCGCGTGAAACTTGATCTGACGGGACGACATGCGCTGGTCTGCGGCGCATCGCAGGGCATCGGCCGCGCCAGCGCCGTCGAACTGGCCGAACTCGGCGCCGATGTCACGCTGCTGGCGCGGTCAGGCCTTGCGCTGAAGTCCGTGACAGAAAACCTGCCGCGCATTCACGCTGCGCAGCGGCACCGCTGGCATGCTGTCGACATGCACGACAGCGCCGCGCTGCAAACCACCGCGGCCGACATCGTCGCCGAAGCGCCCGCGCACATCCTCATCAACAACACCGGCGGGCCACCCGGCGGACCGATCCAGAACGCGCAACTGGCCGAATTCGAGAACGCCTTTCGCCAGCAGCTGCTGGCTGGCCAGGTGCTGCTGCAGGCGGTGCTTCCGGGCATGCGCGCCAGCGGTTACGGGCGCCTGGTCAACGTGATCTCCACCTCGGTCAAGGAGCCGATTGCCGGGCTTGGCGTTTCCAATACCGTGCGCGCCGCCGTGGCGGCGTGGGCCAAGACGCTGGCCGGCGAGCTGGCGGCCGACGGCATCACCGTCAACAGCGTTCTGCCCGGCTACACCCGCACCCAACGGCTGGACAGCCTGCTGGCCGCCCAGGCGACATCCAGCGGACGCAGCGAGCAGGAAATTGCCGAAAGCCTTCTGGCCACCGTGCCGGCGCGCCGCTTTGGCGAGGCCAGCGAAGTGGCCGCCGTTGTCGCTTTTCTTTGCACGCCGGCCGCCGCTTATGTCAACGGCGTGAGCATCGCCGTCGACGGCGGTCGTACGCGTTCGCTGAGCTGAGCGACGATGCCGGAAGGTCCTGAAATCCGCCGAGCGGCCGATGCGCTGGCCGCCGCCGCGGTCGGGCAGCCGCTGCGCACGGTCTGGTTCGCCTATGCCGAGCTCAAGCCGTACGAAAAGAAATTGCAGGGTCGTCGCATCGAAGCGATCACGCCGCAGGGCAAGGCCCTGCTCACCCGCTTCGACAACGGCCTGACGCTTTACAGCCACAACCAGCTTTACGGCGTGTGGCGCGTCGCAAAAGCGGGCCAGCGCCCGGCGACCAGTCGCGTGCTGCGCGTGGCGCTTGAAACCGCCGAGCACGCCATTCTTCTGTACAGCGCCTCCGATATATCGATCTGGCCGACCGCGCGCGTGCACGAGCATCCGTTTCTTCAGCGCATCGGGCCGGACGTGCTCGACGAAACGCTTGATGAAATCGGGGTCGAAGCACAATTGAGCGATCGCCGATTTGCGCGGCGCCAGCTGGGCGCCTTGCTGCTCGACCAGGCGTTTCTGGCGGGACTCGGCAATTATCTGCGGGTGGAAATTCTGTGGCAGGCGCAGCTGCTGCCGACGCGTCGGCCGGCGGACCTGGACGATACCGAACGGTATGCGCTGACCCATGCCCTGCTCGACCTGCCGCGGCGCTCCTACAAAACCCGCGGCCGTCGCGGCGCCGGCCACCTGCAGGACACGCCGTTCAAATTCCGCGCGTACGAGCGCGAAGGCAAACCCTGCCCGCGCTGCAAAACCGTTCTGCAGAAAAGCATGGTGGCCAGCCGGCCCTTCTATTTCTGCCCCGGGTGTCAGCACTGAGCTCGCGTTATGCTCATACGGGCGGTGCCATCCAACCGCTGCACCGGAGAGTCCCGCGTTGAACAAACCCCTGCACGACCTGATCGAAGGCAACCGGCGCTGGTCTGCCGCGATGCGCGACGCCGATCCCCATTTTTTCAGGAACCTCGCCGAACAGCAGTCGCCGAAATATCTGTGGATCGGCTGCTCCGACTCGCGCGTGCCGGCCACGCAGATCGTCGATCTGCCGCCCGGCGAAATCTTCGTGCAGCGCAACGGCGCCAACGTGGTGTCGCATACCGATCTCAACTGCCTCAGCACCATCCAGTTTGCCGTTGACGTACTCAAGGTCGAGCACATCATCGTGGTTGGCCATTACGGCTGCGGCGGCGTTCAGGCCGTGCTTGATCAGCGCCGCATGGGGCTGGTCGACAACTGGCTGCGCCACGTTGGGGATGTCGCGCAGAAGCACGAGATCATGCTGTCCGCGCTCGATACGATGAAACATCGCAACATGCGCCTGTGCGAACTCAACGCGATCGAGCAGGTGGTCAACGTGTGCCACACCACGATGGTGATGGACGCGTGGGAGCGCGGCCAGAAGCTGTCGGTACACGCGTGGTGCTACAGCCTCGACAACGGCCACATGAATGATCTGGACATGCATGTCGACGCGCGCGACGCGCTCTGGCCAACCTATGCGAAGGCGCTGGAACGGCTCGACGCGCTCGCCGGATTACCCACCTGAGTGTGAGTCGTCGTGCGTGTGGTCCGTGACCTTGCTCGCTTGTGTTTTCGCCGGACCCGTCTAACGGTCGGCAAAACGGATTTTGGGACATAAAAAAACCCCGCCGGATGGCGGGCGGGGTTTTCGCGTTTGCCACTGCCGTTGGACAGGAGCGAGGCTGGATATCAGCCGGCGGTGGAGGCCGACGCCGGGGCGGCAGTCTTCTTGGCAGCCTTTTTGTGGGCCTTGTGCTTGGTGGTGTGTGCATGCTTGGTGCTGGAAGCGGCCGCCGGAGCGGAGCTTGCTGCTGCAGCCTGGGCGAACACAGAGCCGGAAAGAGCCACGCCAGCCACGAACAAGGAAGCGATCGCAAGTTTACGCATCATGATGTTGAGCCTCGAAATTATTATCGCGAGCCCGGCCGGAACCCGGCGCCTCGGGTGGCGCGACGTAGAGACCTTAACAGCCCGGGGGGGATACCGATGCTGAACAAAATACGGGAAATTCACGTAACAGAAAGCGTTGAAACTTGACTTTCCAAAGCCTTAATCCGAATCGGAGCAACTTGCGATCAGATCAGCGTCGCCTGCAGCAGCTGGGCGATCAGATCCTGGACTGACCGGGCTTTTTCCGGCGCGTAGGCAAAGCTTTCCTCATCCATATAGCTGATTTGGGCCAGCTCCAGCTGCACGGCCTGCACACCCGCGGCCGGCCGCCCGTAATGCCGGGTGATGTAGCCACCCTTGAAGCGACCGTTGACGGCAAAACTGAAACGAGACTGCGCTTCCAGCAGCGTTTGAAGAAGCTGCTGCAGCGCTTCGCCACAGCTGGCGCCCGCGGCCGTACCCAGGTTGAAATCCGGCAGCTTGCCCTGGAAAAGCATGGGCACATGGCTGCGAATCGAGTGGCCCTCCCACAGCACGACGCGGCCGTGCTCTTCAAGCAATCGCGCAAGTTCCTGCGACAAAGCCTGATGATAAGGCCGCCAGAACTCATTTATGCGTTGTTGTATTTCGGCGCCGTCGGGGGCGTTGCCATCTCGATAGAGCGGCTCACCGTCGAAACCGATACTCGATACGAGACCGGTTTCCCGCTGCCCCG
>CBAAAD010000089.1:0-8808 GCA_964658785.1 uncultured Methylobacterium sp. | reverse complement strand
CAGGGTGGCGGCGTGATACAGCGGCTGACGTGCCAGCGCTGATAGAACGATCTCGCCGAGTTCGGCACGCCGCGGCGACGCATTCGGCAGCTGCTGATTGTGCTTGACCTGGGCGCCCTGCGCGCCGACGGTTTCGCGACCGTCAGTCCACTCTGCGCCATTCAGCGCCTCGCGCATCTGCTCGACCTGAGCAGGACTTAGAACGGCAGGGATATGCAGCAACATGGCGAACTCCGGCGGGCGCCCGTCGTTTGTCGGCCCGGCTGGCGATGCGCCAGCGGGCCGAGACGGCTATCTAACACGTGTCGATGAAGAGGCCGGCGGCCGCACGTCGCGATCAGAATTGCAGGTTGGCCGTGATCATGGCCGAGCGCGGGGTCCCGGGAATGTAACGATAGCCGCTCTTGTTGATCGAGGCGACGTAGCTCTTGTCGAACAGGTTGTAGACGTTGAGCTGCAGGCTGAGGTGCTTGTTCACCGGGTAACTGGCCATGGCGTCGAACACCCAGTAATCATCAGTGTAGGCCGGCGTGCCGATGGCGCTGTCCGTGCCGCGCTTGAGCTCACCGGAATAACGCGCGCCGCCGCCGATGGTGAGGTTGAACGGCAGGTAGTAGGTGGTCCATGCAGTGAAAGCGCTCTTCGGCGTGTATGCCAGATCGCTCGATCCATCGGCCGATACGTTGGGTCCGTTGGCGACCGTGGCATTCATCGTGGTGAAGCCGGCGCTGACTGCCCAGTCCTCGGTAATCTTGCCCACTGCATTGATTTCAATGCCCTGAACGCGCTTCTTGCCGATCTGGTAATACTGCAGATCGACCGGATCCTGCACGACGTCGTTGCTTACCGTGGTGCGATAAAGCGCGGCGGTCAGGAACAGCTTCTGGTCGAGCAGATCCCACTTGGTGCCGAACTCGATCGTGCGCGCCTTTTCCGGATCGAAGATGGGATTGTCGGCGCTGTTGGCCGATGAACTCAGCGACAGGCTGCTGCCGCCCGGCGGCTCCGCGGAGACGGCAAAGTTGGCGTAGATGCTGCCGTTGGCCGCTGGCTTGTACAGCACGCCAAGCTTGTAGTTCGGCAGGTTGCCCGATTTGCTGGCGTTGACGCCCGGCAGCACGGTACCGGCGGGCGATTTTCCGCAGGCCGGGCCGTTGCGCGCCCCGCACACCACGGCGCTGCTGAAGTCGGTGGAATAGTGGTCCAGCCGCACGCCCGCGTTTACCTGCCACTGCTCGCCGAATTTCAGCGTATCGAAAAGGTAGGCCGCTTCGGTATCGGTCTTGCCGCTGGCGTGGGCGCCGGTGTTGCCGTAAATCAGGCCCTGCACATCCGCATACGGGTCATACAGATTTGCAGCCGGCCACTTGCTGCCCTTGAGTACGCCCAGGCCGCCGGTGGACAGCTTTTCCTGGGTCAGCTCGACGCCGGCGCTGAGGTTGTGAACGATGCTGCCGGTTTCAAAATTCGCGGTGACGTTGGCCTGGTCGGTGAGGATCGTGTTGACCTGCTGCTTGAACGTGGGGTTGCTGCGCGCGATGGTCCAGGTCGATGGATTATTGATATCCGGCGTCACTATGTTCGCGGCGGTACCGAGGAACGAAGTGAGCAGATAGTCCTCGCTGGTGCGGCCCCAGCGCAGGGTATTGTGCAAGGCCACGTCGGGCGAGAAATCATGCTCGACGCGTGCGGTGAACATGTCGGCCTTGACGTGATCAAAGTCGTTGTCGGTGCCGTAGAAGTTGCTCGAATCGACCATGGCGGCGTTGGACAACTGCGGGCGCTTCGGATCGGGGCTGCTGTAGCCGGGCAGGCCAATGGTCGGTACGCCGCCGTCGGGCACGTTGTTCTGCTTGATGTGCAGATAATCCAGATACACCCGCGTTGGCGTGCCGAGGCCGAACGCCAGCGTCGGCGCTAGGCCACAGCGATTGTTTTCGACCTTGTCGCGGCCGGGAACGCCCGCATCCTGGCCCATCACGTTGAGACGAAAGGCGGAGGTATCGCTGATGGTCTGGTTCCAGTCGGCCGTGATGCGACGGCGGTTGCCGCCACCGCCGTACGAGACGCCAGCGGAAACGGCGTTGCCGATCACCGGCTGCTTGCTGACCAGATCGATCGCGCCGGTGGGCGCGGTGCGGCCGTTGTCGGTGCCGGCCGGGCCCTTGAACACCTCGATCTGCTCGATGTTGAAGGTGTCGCGCGAGATAGAGCCGAGATCGCGCACGCCGTCGACGAAGATGCTGTTGGAGGTGTCGAACCCGCGCATGTAAATGGCGTCACCGGTGGAGGTGGTGCCGTTTTCGCCAGCGTAGAACGTGCCGACGCCCGGGCTGTTTTTCAGCGCCTCGGTCAGCGTAGTGGCGCCCTGCTGCTGGATCAGGTCCT
Source organism: uncultured Methylobacterium sp. (assembly GCA_964658785.1). Classification (GTDB taxonomy): domain Bacteria; phylum Pseudomonadota; class Gammaproteobacteria; order Xanthomonadales; family Rhodanobacteraceae; genus Rhodanobacter. The sequence goes on along the minus strand of CBAAAD010000089.1, from coordinate 6,420 downwards.
TGCCGATGATGTTGACAGTCTGGGTGGTGTCGAGCAGCGGCTGGGTGAATTTGGGTGAAGCCACCTTGTCGACGCGGTAATCGCTGACGCCGTTGGCGGTGACCTTGACGCCCTGCAGGTTCTTCGCATGGGCGGTCTGGGCGTCGGTGCTGACGGCGGCGCTCGGCAGGTCGGCTGCCGCGGCGGGCAGCGCCAGGACAAGTCCGGTCAGCAGGGTAGCGGCGGTGACCATCGAGAGTGTCGGGTTTGAGGCGCAATGGCTTGCGCTGATCGAATGCTTTCGGCTTTTGATGAAGGCCATGGAAATTCCGTTTGTTGAAGCGCTACGTTTAGACAGGCCTGACGCGTCTTGCGAGTGCGGATGTTCCGCAGTGGCTGGATGCAGGTTTGTGGGTGCAATGGCTTTGCGCGCGCAGGTCAGCGCCGGGAAATGGGCGTTGACGCTCTGACAGAAACCAAAGATTTGCCGGCATCCGCTTGGTTGCTGGCGCCGCAAATACTTGCATACGATATTTTTAATGAGAATGATTTGCAATACCTGTCGCATTCAGGGGAAGGGGTTTAGAGGCACGGTTTGTGAGGTTGGTCGCGCGCAACGCCATAAAAAAGCCCCGTATTCGCATACGGGGCTTCTATTTCAGTACCGCCAGAATCCGGCGGTACTAAGGGTCGCGTGTTACCAGATCTTCACCTGCGTCTCGGCCGGACGCACCATCGCATCGCCGGCCTTGCACTCGAACGCGGTGGCAAAGGCCGGCATGTTCGACGGGGCACCCATCGCGCGCAGGCCCATCGGTGCGTGTGGATCGGTGTTGATGCGCACGATGGAGGTCTTCTCGCGCATGCTGCCGCGCCACACGCGCGCCCAGTTGAGGAAGAAGCGCTGATCTTCGGTGTAGCCGTCGATCTTCTGGCTTGCTTCGGTCGGGTTGGCTTTCAGCGCTGTCTGCAGCGCGTCGTATGCCACGTTGAGGCCGCCCAGATCGGCGATGTTCTCACCCAGAGTCAGCTTGCCGTTGACGTGCAGGTCGGGCTTGTCCTTGAGCGGCGCGTAAGCGTCGAACTGCTTGACCAGCTTGTCGGTTCGGCCGTCGAACTTGGTCTTGTCTTCCTTGGTCCACCAGTCTTTCTGGTTGCCGTCGCCGTCGAACTGGCTGCCCTGGTCGTCGAAGCCGTGGCTGGCCTCATGGCCGATCACGGCACCGATGCCGCCGTAGTTGATCGCGTCGTCGGCCTTGGCGTCGAAGAACGGCGGCTGCAGGATCGCGGCCGGGAAGTTGATCGTGTTGTCGCTCGGGTTGTAATACGCGTTGACCGTCTGCGGGGTCATGCCCCATTCCTTGCGGTCGGTGGGCTTGCCGATCTTGGCGATGTCGTAGTCGTAGTTGAACTTGTTGGCGGCCTGGATATTGGCGTAGTAGTTGTCCGGCTTGATGTCGAGGCCGGACCAGTCACGCCACTTGTCGGGGTAGCCGATCTTGGGCAGGAACTTGTTCCATTTGTCGATGGCCTTGGCCTTGGTGTCGGCGCTCATCCAGTCGAGGTTTTCGATGCGGGCCTTCAGCGCGTTGCGCACGTTGGTGACCAGTTCCTCGGCGCGCTGCTTGGCTTCGGGGGTGAACTCCTTGGCCACATAGAGCTGGCCCAGCGCCTCGCCCATGCTGGCGTTGACCGCACCGAGCACGCGCTTCCACTGCGGGCGCTGCTGCGGCTGGCCAGCGAGCGTGGTGCCGAAGAAGGCGAATTTGTTGTCCTGGAAATTCTTGCTCAGATACGGCGAGGCATCGTCGATCGCGTGGAAGCGCAGATAGGCCTGCCACTGGTCGACCGGCGTGCTGGCCAGCATCTTGTCGAACTGGGCGAAGAACTTCGGCTGCGACAGCGAGAAACCCTTGTCGATCTTCACGCCCTGGGCGTCGAAGAACTTGTCCCAGCTGAAATGCGGGGTGACCTTGTCGGCTTCCTTCACCGTGACGAAGTGGTATTCGTTCTTGATATCGCGCTCTTCCACCGGCGACAGCGAGGCGGCGGCCAGCGCGGTTTCAAACTTCAGCACGTCGTCGGCCTGCTTCTTGGCATCGGCTTCGGCCACGCCCGTCAGCTCAAGCGACTTGGCGATATAAGCCACGTAAGCGTCGCGAATCTCCTTGTATTCCGGCTTGGTGTAGTAGTCCTTGGTCGGCAGACCGAGGCCCGCCTCGTTGGCGAAACCAATTTGCGTATCGGCGTGCTTGAAGTCGCCGCTGGCGCCGAACTGGAACACCTGGGCGTCGCCATTGGCGTAGCTCTTGGTGATGAAATCCGCCACGTCGGTGCCGGTCTTCAAGGCGGCGATGGCGTCGAGCTTGGGCTTGATCGGATCGAAGCCGTTCTTCTCGATGGTCGCCTCGTCCATGCCCGAGTGATAAAGCCAGCCGATCTTCTGTTCGATCGAACCGGCCTTGGCGCTGTCGGCATTCTTGGCGGCGTCATCGACGATGTCGTGCTGGCTCTTCAGGCTCTTTTCGTTGAGGATGTTGAACGCGCCCCAGCTGCTTTGATCGGCAGGAATCGGATTGGCCGCGACCCATTTGGCGTTGACGAAACCGTTGAAGTCCGCGCAGGCCTTGATGTTCGGGTCCAGCTCGCTGACGTCGAAAATGGTGGCCACCGCGGTGGTTGCAGCGGCCGCCGGCGCCGCCGTGGTCTGGCTCGTAGTCGGCGCGGTAGCTGCCGGGGCAGGCGCTGGTGCTGCGGCCTGTTCGTCGCTTTTGCCGCACGCGGTGAGTGACAGGGCCAGGCTCACGGCCAGCGCCAGGGGCTTCAAATACTGCTTCGTCATGGATTTCCCTCTGTGATTGATGTCGCCCGATGGGCGAATAGCGTGGTAATGCCTTGGCGGCGGGTTGCCGAATGCCCCGCAAAGCGCAGCCGCACCTGCCGACGCTAGGTCATACGTCACGGGTGAGACAGTGTCAAAGGTCAGGGGGTAGGCGCAGGGTTGTTAAAAGCGCGTTCCGACGGTTGAAACGGCGTCATCCAGGCGATGGCGCACGCGCGCAGAACGTCGAGGCCGGATGCCCGACTCATCGGCGGGGAGTCCTCCTCAAATATGCTGGCGATTACGGTGCGGACGTCGCGAGTTCGGCAGCCTGCGCTTCGTTGAGCCGCAGCACCGGATACGCGCCCACGTGCTGCACGGCATACCAGGACGATCGCGCGTAGAAAAAGCTGAGCCGGGCGGTGCTGTCGGCGGCGAAGGCCGGATCGTCGTGCAGCTTCTGCTCGAACGCGGTTTTCAGCGCGGGATCCTTGGCGATCATCTCGCGCGCCAGTTTTTCCAGCACGCGCGGCTCGCCGTATTCCTTCTGCTCGAAGATCGCGTTGAGGAAACCCCACTGCAGCAGCGAATCGGGCGCCTGCGGTTCCAGCAGGTTGATCGCGACGTTGGCGGCGCGTTGATCCATCGGCACGATCACCGAGCCGGCCGGCAGGGTGACGTCGCGCGCGACCGTGTGCAGCGCGAAATCGCGCAGCATCAGATGGCCTTCGAACGGCTGGTTCGCCCACTTCGGTTGATCGAGCTGGTAGCCCTCGGCGCGGATGGTCACCGCATGATCGAGCCGCCGATAGCGAATGCCGTGCGCGTCGAGCTTGTCGATGATCGCGGTCCACTGCGCAGGTATCGCGTAGGCGGCCGGCGGCGTGACGGAAAGGTCGGGCAGCAGGCCGTTCCAGTTCTCGATGGCATAGGTTTTTGGCTTGCTGGGGTCGTACTGAATCCAGTCGCTGTTGGAGATGTCGCTGTGCGTGAGGGTGAACGCATAGCCTTTCAGCGTGAACGGCGTGGACTGCGGATCGGGCTTGAAGGTCAGCGGCACGCTGGCCTGCGCATCGTGCGCACGCGCGATGACGTTGGCATCGGCCCTGGCCGTGGCGGCGAGCAGCGCGGCCGGGTGCTGGTTGACCTGCTCAAGCATCAGTTCGACCAGATCGACGGTGGCCTGCACGCGCATCTGGTACGACTTCAGCATGTGGGTTTCGATCAGCAGGGCGGGGCGGTTCTGCAGCGCCGCGTAGCCGGTGGAAAAGCGCGGGCCGGAGCCGAAATTCTCGATGCCCTTGCGCGGATTGCGGCCGTCCTTGAATTCCAGATAGATCGAGGCGAGATGGCCGCGCTTTTCGTACGCCGGTATCGCGTGATCGACGATGGCGTCGTGCTGCCAGGCGCTGATGGCTGGGTCGAGTTTGTGCGGGTCTTCGGTATACCAGGTCAGGTCGTACTGATAATCGGCGCCGTCGGTGGTGTGCACGTCGATCAGCAAGTCCGGCAGCCAGGTCTGCCATAGCTTCAGCCACGCCAGCATTTCCGGCGCGTCGGCCTTGATGTAATCGCGGTTGAGGTTGAGGTACTGCGACTGCGCGCGAAAGCCCATGCTGGCGGGGCCGTTCTGGTTGATGCGGTTGTAGGGCGACGAATTCTCGTGACCGTCGACGCTGAATACCGGGATATAGACCAGCACCACGTGATCGAGCAGATGCGGATAGTTGTGCGTGACGGCGATATCGCGCAGCAGGATCAGGCCCGCATCCTTGCCCTCGATCTCGCCGGGATGAATGCCCGCCTGCACCAGCACCACCGGCTTGCCGGCCTTGCGCGCCGCCGCGGGATCGAAGCTGCCATCGCCGCTGGCGATCACCGCCACCATCGGCCGGCCCTCGGGCGTGGTGCCGAAGGTTTGCAGATGAATCACACCGGGCGCGGCCTGCTGCAGCCGCTGCAGATAGGCGAGCGTTTCGGCATAGCTTGGCGTGGTGCTGAACTTGGTCGCTTCGGCCGGCGTGATCCAGTCCTTGGCGCTGGAAGCTTTTGCCTGCGCGGTCAGGCCCATGCCGGCCAGCAGAGTCGAAAGCATCAGCAGCCGTGCGCGCCGACTCATGGGCGATCTCCGTCAATGCGATCGCCAAGCGCCACGGGCGAGGCGGGCAGCGTGTCGGGCGCCACCGCGCCGCCGGAAATAATGAAGGCCATCGCCTGATCCATCGTCCAGTCGGTCGGCGTCAGCTCGTCCAGCGGCACTACGACCAGATAGCCGCCGGTCGGGTTGGGCGTGGTCGGGATGAACACCGAGGCCATTTCGCGGCTGCCGCCGTCCTCGTGCATCACGCGGGTGACGAAGCCCACCGTTTTCATGCCGCGCCGCGGGAACTCCACCAGCACCACGCGCTGCACGCCGGAGGGTTTGTTCTGCAGCACCGCCATCAGCTTCTTGGTGCCGCCGTAAATGGTCTGCACGACCGGGATGCGCGCCAGCAGGCCGTCGAAGGCGTTGATAAAGCGCTGACCGATCACGCGGTTGGCGACAAAGCCCAGCAGGTAGAGCGCGGCCAGGGTAATCAGCAGCGCAATGATGGAAACCAGCCATTCGGCGTTGAGGGCTTTGGCGGCCTTCGGTGCCACCAGCGCCAGCGCGCCGAGCAGCGCGGTAACCATCGGTGCGCCGATGCCGGCCAATAGTCCCAGCACAAATTTGAAGACCAGCCAGGTCACCCACAGCGGAATAAAGGTCAGCAGGCCGGTGATGAGGTAGCGTTTGACGCGCAGAGGGGGCATCGAAAAATTCTATTGGGCGGGGACGCCGTCATTGTAGGGGAGCCGTTGCCCGCTCAACCTGCCTGCCGCGTGCTGTGATTTTTTTCGCACCCGTGCGAATCATGGATGGAACCTTGGGGAAACCACCGCGTCGATGACCGCCAGACACCACCAGCAACGCTTCGAACATCTGCTGCAGCAGCATCGCGGCGTCGTGTTCAAGGTCGCCGCGCTTTACAGCCGCAGCGTGGCCGATCGCGATGATCTGATGCAGGAAATCAGCGCGCAGCTGTGGCGCTCGTTTGGCAGCTACGACGAGGCGCGGGCAAAGTTTTCCACCTGGATGTATCGCATCGCGTTGAACGTCGCCATTTCGCAGGCACGCCGCGCGCGCTGGTCCGACGGCGAGCGTTTCGAGCCGCTGGAGGCGCGACACCTGGAAACGGTCGGCGGCGGCGAATCGATCGCCGAACCCGACGAGCGGCTGACGGCGCTGTATGCCTTTATCGGCCAGCTCGATGAACTCAATCGCGCGCTGATCCTTCTGTATCTCGAAGATCGCAGCTACGTCGAGATCGCCGAGATTCTCGGCATCAGCGAAACCAATGTGGCAACCAAGATCAGCCGCATCAAACACACGCTGCGCGGGCAGATGACCGGCGCGGCGACAACCGGAGCATGACCATGGAACTCGACGAGATGAAAGTGGCCTGGCAGACGTTGAGTCGTCAACTCGAAAAGCAGAATGCGCTGAGCCTGCGGCTATTCAAGGACTCAACGCTCGACAAGGCGCGAAAGGGACTGCGGCCGTTGATCTTCGGACAATGGATTCAGATGGCTATCGGTTT
>CBAAAD010000088.1:0-8898 GCA_964658785.1 uncultured Methylobacterium sp. | reverse complement strand
TTCAATAAGATCCCGCTTCGATAGTCATGTAATCGAAATATATTCTGCTTTACATAACCACCAGCTATTCTTAGAGAGATAACTTGATCAGGGTCAGTCCGGCACAGGCCGTTGATGGAAGGTGGGGCGATGGAAAAGCTGCAAATCAAGTCACGTTGCTGGACAAAGTCTCGTCGCGGGTTGCGTGTCGATAACCGCATCTTCCGCCGTTTTTTCGTGGGTCGGCTATGAATCACATTTTTCGTCTCGTCTGGTGCCGCTCACGCCGGGTTTTGGTCGTCGCATCGGAACTGGCGTCTCGATGCCACGGCAGCGCCACCGGCACAGCGGATGGACGACAGTCGGGATCGAGCAACAAGCTGCTGATGGCAGCGCTTGTCGGCACCAGCGGAGCCTTGTTCGTTTCCGGAGCCTCGGCGCAGTCGATCGGTGACGCAAAGCTCGATGACCTTCAGTCGCTGGTCGCCAAATACAGCACGCCCGATGCCGCGTCGCCCGGACAAAATCGCTCCGCCGCTGGCCAGGGCGCCCCCGTTGCGGTGCGCGCAAACGTCCGCACGGATGCTGCCGCATCACCTGCGAGCACGGCGTCGTCGGCCCCCGTCGCACGGTCGCCAGCGCCGAAAACGCAGGCTTTGCGGCGTGAGCACCAGGAGATTCGTTCCGCCAACGTAGCCACGCGGGCAACGCACGCCGCGGAGCGCGCCGACAAGAAAAAAACACCGCCAGTGGCCGAGGTAGCCACGACGAAACCGTCAGGGCAGCCGCCGTCGAAATCACCGCAGGCGCAAGTGGCGGCAGTGCCTGCGGCGATGTCGGGCGCGGCGCAAAGCGCGCATTTTGCCGCCGCCGATGCGGCCGATCGGAAGCGTTCCTACAAAACGATGGCGCCCCCGACGCGGTCGTCCAGCGCAGCGGCAACGCCGGATCATGAGACGGCGGCAGCGCCGTTGCCGATCAACCGCACAAACCTCGAAACGCGCCAGACACTATGGCAGCGGGCTCAGACAGAACTGGCGGCGGGGCGGCGTTTGCCTGCCCTGGCGGCGTGCGAACAACTGTTGGCGCAATGGCCGAACGACGTACCTGCGCGCCGTATGCAGTGGCAAATTCTGTCCGATCTGGGCGCCACCGCACGCGCGTGGCAATTGGCGCAAGGGATGTCTTCACCACCCGATGCGGCAACCAGCAGAGCCATGCAGGCCGACCTGGCGACGCATGAAATTCGCTGGGCCACGGTGACGCCTGCTGATCCCCGGCAGCCGTATGTTTCCGTCGATCGGGCTGTGGCGGACATCAATAAAGTCATCGCCGAGGCTGACAAAAATCAGCCTGCGTTGGCGGTGCGGGCGCGGACGGATCGCCTGATGGTCGACGATCAGTTAGACCATGGCGCCACCGCGGTCAATATGTATCGCCAGCTGCTGGCCGCCAACCATCCTTTGCCAAGTTACGCCAAGGCGGCCGCGGCCGATGCGCTGTTGCAGCAGCGTCATCCATTTGAGGCAGCGACACTCTACGAACAGAGCATTCACGATTTGCCGGGGCCTTATGCTTCAGGCGAGACAGATCCACGTACCGGTCTGATGTATGCCTATCTCGAGTCAGGCCGTAATACCAAGGCGATTGCCCTGGCTGACAAAACGGCGGGCTCGCTGAGTGCCTTCAAGCCTCGTCATGGCATCGCACTACCGGTGCGCAACCAGGCAAAGCTGCAGGCCGATCTGAATACGGTACTGGTGCGTGAGTACAGCGGCCTGCTGCCCGATGCGCAGAGCCGTTTGCAGCCGCTGTTGCAGCAGGCACCGATGAACGCGCAGCTGTGGCGCGAGTTTGGCACTCTGCAACGCGCCCGGGGCTGGCCGCGCGCCGCCGAACGCAGCCAGACCATCGCCCTCGGCATCGATCCCAACGACCTGTCGACCAAGCTGGGCATGCTCGATGACTGGCGTCAGCTGCATGACTATTCGCTGGTGCAGCCGACGCTGGCCAAGATTGAAACCGTGCTGCCGCGCAGTCCTGAAGTGCAGCGCGAGCGCGAGTCGTGGGATCGCGAGCGGGGCTGGCAGTTCGATCTGGAGCATGATCGTGGACGCGGCAATACGCCCAACCTGGGCGACTCTGATCATGAGACGCAGGCGACGTTGGCCAGTCCGTTGCTCGACGATCACTGGCGCGTGGAGGGGCTGGTCAATCAGACCTCGGCGCGCCTTCCCGAGGGCCCTATCGAGCGCGATCGTGCCGGCTTGGGTCTATTGGGTTACATGCGCGATCTGCAGTTCTACGCCCACGTACTGGCGCCAGCTGGCGGCCGGGCGAAAGGCACGGCGCTGGAGGCTGGCGCTACCTGGGCACCGAGCGATCACTGGGTGTTCGGCGGTGACTGGAACAAGAACGGCGACACCGATCTTCCGATCCGTGCGAGCTATTACGGCATTACCGCCGAAGCGTTGCATGCCAGCGTGCAGTGGCGCGCCAGCGAGCTCACCGAGGCAGGTTTCGGCGTCAACAGCGTGCGTTTCAGCGACAACAACAGCAGCAACGGCTGGCAATCGCACGTGATGCAGCGATTGTTCACGGCGCCGCAGATGACGATCGACGGCGGCCTGGAGGCTGGCAGCAGTCACAACAGCAATGTCGACGTTCCCTACTACAGCCCAGGGCACGTTCGCTGGGCGGCGGTCGACCTGCGCCTGCAGAACCTGCTGTTCCAGCGCTACGAGCAAACGTGGCGACAGAGGATCGATATCCAGGCGGGCACCTACGACGAGCGAGGCTTTGGCTCCAGCTGGATGGCTAGCGCAGGCTATGGACAAAGCATCGAACCGCGTGCCGGCCTGGCCTTTGGCTGGAAGCTCGGCTGGAGCAGCCAGCCTTATGACGGCCAGCGCGATTCGCGAGTTACGCTGGATCTGACCATGCATTGGGGAGAATGAGATGTATGGATTGAACAGATTCCTGCTGTTGCCGCTGCTGTTCTTTGCGGTGGCCGCCGTAGCGGCCACGCCACCTGTGCCGGATGCGATGGTGCATCCGATACGGGTTACGCCCCCGCTGCCGGCGCTGACCGTTCTGAACTATCACGACGTGGTCAACGACCTGCGCGAAGCCGGTCCGAACGACAGCACCGCGATCACCACCGACCACCTCATTGCGCATTTCGACTGGCTGCTGACCAACGGCTTTCACATGGTCAGTTTCAATGACGTGGTGGAAGCGGTTGAAGGATCGCGCCCGTTACCGCCCAAAGCGGTACTGCTTACCTTTGACGACGGATTGCAGAGCGCCTACACCCGCGTATTGCCGCTGCTGCGTGCCTACCATTATCCGGCGCTGATGGCGCTGGAAGGCTCGTGGATGGACTTGCCGGAAGGAAAATCGTTCGACTACAACGGCAAGCGCTGCGATAGCCACTGCTTTCTCGACTGGGCGCAGGTTCGTCAGATCCAGGCGTCCGGTCTGGTTGAGATCACCTCGCATACCTGGGATCTGCATCGCGGCATTGTCGCCAATCCGCAGGGCAACGTGATGCCGGCGGCGGTAACGTTGGCCTACGATGCCGCCGCCGCAAAATATGAAGACGCCGCGGCCTATCGCGCTCGCCTGTACGCCGATTTGAAGCACAGCGCCGATGAAATACAGCGCCAGACGGGTCGGCGACCGCGGGCGGTGGTGTGGCCGTACGGCACCTTTAACCAGGTGGCGAAGCAGGTCGCCGATTCGGTGGGTCTGGCGTTTTCGCTGAGTCTGGATGATGCCAGCCCTTCGTTGGCGCCGGACAGGACCATTCCACGCGTGCTCATTCCCGACAATATCGGTGTAGATGGCTTGGCGGCGCTCATCTACGACCGGCACGAGGTGCAACCGCAGCGAGTGGTGCAGGTCGATCTGGACTACGTCTACGACCCGAACCCGGCGCAGCAGGAGCGAAACCTGTCCGCTCTGCTGGATCGCATCAAGCGGATGGCGCCGACCCAGATATGGCTACAGGCCTACGCCGACCCGGACGGCAACGGCGTTGCGGAGTCGGTGTACTTTCCCAACCGGCATCTGCCAATGCGGGCCGACCTGTTTTCGCGCGTGGCCTGGCAACTGCAGACCCGCTGTGGGGTGAGGGTGTATGCCTGGCTGCCGGTGCTGGCTTATCGCTTCAAGGAGGCGCCGGGGCTGCCCAGCCTCGGGGCCGCCGTGCCAAAAGCCGGCGACGACGTGTACCGGCTGGCCCCGTGGGACCCCCGCGTGCGCCGGATGATCGGCGATGTCTACGAGGATCTGGCGCAGCACGCCAATTTTTCAGGCGTGCTGTTTTCCGATGACGCGCTGATGCGTGACGGCGACCATCTGGGCCCCTGGGCGGCGCACACGCCCGCGCAGCGCACGCACGATCTGATCGACTTCACCACCGCGCTGACGGCGCGCGTGAAACAGTGGCGATCGCAGATCAAGACCGCACGCAATCTGTATGCCACGCCAGTGCTTCGGCCGGCGGCGGAAGCGTGGTTCGCGCAGAGTCTTCCGGCCTTTCTGAAGGCTTATGACTTCGTCGGGCTGATGGCTATGCCGCAATTAGACAATCGCCAGCCAACCGATCAGTGGTTCCAGCAGTTGGTCGATGCGGTAGCTCGCGAAAAAGGCGGCCTCGATCACACGGTGTTCGAGCTGGCGAGCAAGGACTGGCGAAACGATCAGCCCATTGCGGCGAAGGTGCTGGGCGAACAGATACGTCTGCTGCAGGAGCGCGGCGCGCGCGATGTCGGCTATTACCCCGATGACTTCGTCAATGGACAGCCGGCGCTAGAGGCCATTCGCCCGTTCATTTCCGGGTCCGACTTTCCGTACAAGTCACGCTGAGGTCTCGAGCATGGACAGCACTCTGCGCGTTTTGCTCGACTTTGCGTTTTTCTATCCGTTGACGATGTCGATCATCTGGATGATCGGCAGCGTACTGTATTTTCTGCGCTGGGAACGCACCAGCCCGTCCCGGGTGAAGCCGCCGGCGCTTGCCGAATATCCCCTCGTCAGCCTGATCGTGCCGTGTCATAACGAAGGCGAGCAGGTGCGCGAAACGATCCTGCAACTGACCGCGCAACGCTACCCGGCATTCGAGATCATTGCCGTCAACGACGGCTCCACCGATAACACCGGCGAGTTGCTGGATGAGCTGCAGCAGCACATTCCGCAACTGCGGGTGATTCACCTGTCCAGTAATCAGGGCAAGGCGATGGGGCTGCGCATGGCGACCATGGCGGCGCGCGGCGAGTATCTGGTGTGCATCGATGGCGATGCCTTGCTGGACGATTACGCCACTCACTGGCTGATGACGCACCTCATCAGCAGCCCGCGCGTGGCGGCGGTCACGGGCAACCCGCGCATACGCAATCGCTCCACCTTGCTGGGCAAGCTGCAGGTGGGCGAATTTTCTTCGATCATCGGGTTGATCAAGCGAGCGCAGCGGGTGTACGGCAGCGTGTTCACGATATCGGGCGTGATCGCCGGCTTCCGCAAGAGCGCCTTGCATGATGTCGGGTACTGGAGCACCGACATGGTGACCGAGGACATCGACATCAGCTGGCGCCTGCAGATGAAGCATTGGGATATCCGCTACGAGCCCAACGCGCTTTGCTGGATATTGATGCCCGAGACGCTTGGCGGCTTGTGGAAGCAGCGTCTGCGCTGGGCGCAGGGCGGTGCCGAGGTGATCCTGCGTTACACCCGCGACATGATGCATTGGCGCCTGCGCCGCAATTGGCTCGTCGTCCTGGAATACATGCTGAGCATGCTTTGGGCGTATGTGATGCTGTGTGTGCTGACGCTGTGGGTGCTCGGACTGTTTCTGCCGATGCCGCCTGGCTTGTATATAGCCACCATGTTGCCGCAATGGAACGGTGTTGTACTGGGACTGGTGTGCCTCACCCAATTCCTGGTCAGCCTGATGATTGATCGTCGCTACGAAACGGCCATTGGCCGCAATTACTACTGGATGATCTGGTATCCGCTGGCGTACTGGTTGATCAACACATTCACCAGCATCGTCGCTCTGCCCAAGGCCTTGTTGAAGCGCAAGGGTACCCGTGCCATCTGGACCAGTCCGGATCGGGGCGTGCGATGAAAGCCGAAGCTATTTTGATCCATAGGCCTCATCGGCAGCGGCGAGCGAGTCGGGCGATATTCGGACTGCTCACGCTGGTTGCTTGGATAGCCTGGGTGTCCCTGTGGCTGCCATTGATTACCGCGTTGGCGTGGTGGTTCGGTCTGCATACGAGCTACGTGGAGCTGTTCCAGCGTGACCATACCGCAGGGTGGGGCCAGTTGCTCTACCTGCTCTGGTTGGCCCTGGGCTGCGCGTTGGTCATTTCCTCGTGGTCGGCCTACAACTGGAGGCGCTTTCACAAGCTGGATCGCCGGCGCGGACGGCCGCCAGCCTCCATGACCGCGATGGCCGATGTGTTGAGCGTGGATCATGCCAGCGCCATCGAACTGCGCAGCAGCAATCGCATCGTGCTCACGTTCGCCGAGAACGGCAGCGTCAGCCACATCCCAGGTCCGGCAGCGGCAGACCCGTCGCTGGAAAGTTTGCGCTGAAGATCCGTTGACCCGTGACGAGTCTGTGCGGCGTGTACTGACAGCAATCTGTCGGTCGCAAAATATTTGCCAGAAACTGTGGCCAAGAGAAAAGTGACCCATAGAGAAGGCCACCCCGCTTTGCGCTTGTCGGGCATTCGGCAACTGCCCCTGCGTTGCTCTACCTCTCTTCATCCGGCTACGCGGGTTTCCAGCCTCTGAGCTCAGGCGTTATACGATTTAGTTGAATTTGCGGGAAAGCCGCTCTATTTTGCCAACTCCCCTATGCGACGGTGAGGCGAAGTCGATAGGCCCGCAGGGGAAAAGACAGGACGTCGATTCCTTTTCGTCAGGACAGGCGAGGGCATGGATGCCCGAGGTAGAGCAACGCAGGAGCAGTTGCCGAAGTTCTGTCGAAAAGCCCGGCTTTATGCCCGTTGCGTACTCGGGCTCACGGACTTGGCGGGTGCAGCCCGGCAAGCGCCAAGTGGGGTGGCCTCTCTTTGGGTGACTTTTGTGTGGCCATCAGAGAAAAGTTACTCGCGCTCCGAAGGAGTGCGAAAGCTCTGCTTCAAAAAAACCTCAACCCGTCAACGCCAACCGCGTTCCGAGATCCAGTAGCGGTGCCGCGATCAGCATGCGTGCGAGCAGCAGGCCCACCATCACCACCGTCGGCGAGAAATCGATATTGCCCGCCGTCAGCTTGCCGCGCAGCGGCCGCAGCAAGGGTTCGACGATGGCGCCTGCCAGGCGCAGCACCGGCTGGCGCCGATCCACGGCCAGCATGCTCATCAGCGACCACGCAAAGATCAGCACCAGATAAAACAGCAGCAGAAAATCGAGCAGTTCGGCGAAGGCCAGCAGTACCAGGCCGAGCGCGTGCGGCATCACGCCGATAATCAGAAACAGCACGAGCCGCTTCAGCAGCATGGCAAGCCACGCGAGCAGCAGCGCGGCGAGGTTGATGCGGCGCCAGTTGGGGATCACTCGGCGCACCGGTGCCAGCACCGGGTTGGTGTAGCGATAGACGAACTGGCTCAGCGGGTTGTTGAAATCGGCGCGGCAGGCTTCGGCGAGCAGCCGCACAACGAGCAGGGTGATAACGGCATCGAAGGCCAGTTCGATCAGCAGGGAAACGGCGTTCAGCAGGTAGCTCACGAGATGGTATCCAGACTGGCGGCGAGTTCAGTGCCGCGGTGGGTGGCGGCGGCGACGGCGCGCGCGACGATGCGCGGCAGTTCATCGGCAGCGAAGCTTTCCAGCGCTGCCTGGGTGGTGCCGTTGGGCGAGGTGACGCGCTCGCGCAGTGCGCCGGGATCTTCGCCGCCCTCGACCAGCATGCGGCCGGCGCCAAGGCAGGTTTGCGCGGCCAGCGCGCGCGCGGTGTCGCGCGGCAGGCCCTGCGCCACGGCCGCGGCTTCGAGCGCTTCAACGAGCATGAAAAAATACGCGGGGCCGGAGCCTGACAGCGCGGTAACCGTGTCCATCAGCGTTTCATCGTCGATCCAGCGGGTGAGGCCGGCGGCGTCGAGAATGTGCTGGGCCTGCGCTTTCTGCGCCGGGCTCACCCGATGATTGGCGCACAGTCCGGTGGCGCCGGCGCCGATCAGCGCCGGCGTGTTGGGCATGCAGCGCACGATCGGCAGGTGCGCGCCGAACCAGCGCTCGAGCTGATCCAGCCGCACGCCGGCGGCGATGGAGATAAGCAGCGGGCGGTTGCGTTGCAGGGTGTCGCGCAGCTCGGCGTGGATGGCCGGCATGATCTGCGGTTTAACCGCCAGCACGATCACTTCGGCCTCGGCCACGGCGAGACGGTTTTCCGCGTAGCAGGCCACGGCGAATTCGCGGCCCAGCGCGTGACGCGCTTCGGCCAGCGGTTCGGCCACGCTAATGGCGGCGGCGGGCATGCCGGTTTTCAGCAGGCCGCCAATCAGGCTGCGCGCCATGTTGCCGCCGCCGATAAAGGCTAGTCGTGCCATGCAGGTTTTCCTCAGAGCCACTTGTCCAGGGCGCTACCTTACCGGAGGTGGGCCTTTGGCGATGCTTCTTCGTTATCGTTGTTGATGGCGGCCGAGCAACTTTTGGCGGGTTGGCTTCGACGAGTCCCCAGCGAGGGCTCCGGTTTTGCGAAGATGTCATAAAGCGCGCCCGTTTATTCACCGTGCCTGCGCCGAAAAATACTGGCCGTACAGCCTGTTGCACGAGTAGTATCAAGTAGGTTGCAGGGGCGTCGGGGGTTATTCGTTCACAGACAAGCGGCGCGCGCAGCATGCGCGACGGCGCATTATCCGTGCGAACATCGTCGTCGTTCGCGATGCCGCGCCCGGCACGCGCCAA
>CBAAAD010000087.1:0-9081 GCA_964658785.1 uncultured Methylobacterium sp. | reverse complement strand
AAGCTCTCGCTGAGCGCCGGTATCGACATGCCGCAGGCGCAGCTGCTGAAACTTTCCGCACGCGGGCACACCTATGCGGTGCGGCGCTTCGATCGCACGTCCACGTCGCGCCGCCTTTATGCGTCGGCGATGACGCGGCTCGGGCGCAACGACAGTGATGGAGCCAGCTATCTGGACATCGTGCAGGCCATCGAAAACGGCGGGCCGAGCGCGCGTATCGCGTCAGACCTCGAGCAACTGTTTCGCCGCGCGCTGTTCAACATTCTGATCGGCAATCGCGACGATCATCTTCGCAATCACGGCTTTCTGCGCGAAGGCAACGGCTGGGCGCTGGCACCGGCATTCGACGTGAATCCGAACCCGGACAAGGCTGGCCATGTGCTGGCAATCGACGAGGCCGATACCTCACCCGATTCGCAGCTGCTGATCGCCACCGCCGCTTTCTATCGGCTCAAGCCGAAGCGTGCCCAAGCCATTGAGGGGCAGGTGCGCGGTGCGCTGCGCGGATGGGAGAAGCAGGCGAAATCACTTGGCTTGAGCGGCTCGGAGATAGATCTGATGACGGACGTCATCGATCCGGATCGGTAACGGAGTTTCAATCTTCTCAGGCGACGAACTGCAGCTTCGCGAGCTCGGAGTAAAGTCCACCCTCGGCCAGCAGATCGTCGTGCGTGCCCTGCGCCACGATACGGCCGCCGTCCATCACCACGATGCGGTCGGCGCGTTTGACGGTGGCCAGGCGATGGGCGATGACCAGCGTCGTGCGGCCTTTCTCCAGCCGCTCCAGCGCCTGCTGGATGGCCGCTTCGGACTGCGCATCGAGCGCGGAGGTGGCTTCGTCGAGCAGCAGCAGCGGCGCGTCGCGCAGGATCGCGCGGGCAATCGCGATGCGCTGGCGCTGGCCGCCGGACAGGCGTACGCCGCGTTCGCCCATTTCAGCCGCATACCCGTCGTTGAGTGCGCTGATGAAATCATTCGCTTCGGCGGCGCGCGCGGCTTCCCGTACTTCCTCGTCGCTGGCCTCCTGTCGGCCGAAGCGGATATTGTCCGCCGCGGTGCCGCTGAAGATGATGGTTTCCTGCGGCACCAGGGCAATGGTTTTGCGCAGGTCGTCCAGCGCCAGCGCGCGCAGGTCGACGCCGTCGATGCCGATGCGTCCGGCCTGCGGATCGTAGAAACGCAGCAGCATTGATAGCACGGTGCTCTTGCCGGCGCCCGATGGGCCGACCAGCGCGACCGTCTCGCCCGGGTGGATGACCAGAGTGAAGTCATGCAGTGCCGCAGCGTCCGGGCGGGTGGGGTAATTGAACGTCACGCCCTCGAAGCGGATTTCGCCGCGCACGGGCTGGGCAAGCCGCGTCGGGTTGGCCGGTGCGGTGATGCTGGCGCGTTCGGCCAGCAGTTCGCCAATGCGCTCCATCGCGCCGGCCGCACGCAGCACGTCGCCCCAGACTTCGGACAGCCCGGCGACCGAACCGGCAGCAAAGATCGCGTACAGCACGAATTGGCCCAGCACGCCGGCGTCCATCGTGCCCTGCAGCACGTGGCGTGCGCCGACCCACAGCACCAGCGTGATGGCGCCGAAGACCAGCACGATGACGGCCATGGTCAGCAGCGAGCGCATGCCGATGCGGCGACGGGCGGTAGCCAGCGCGCGGTAGATGGCCGAACCGTAGCGGCCGCTTTCGATGTCCTCGCGGGCATACGCCTTGACCGCCGTGGACGCGTTCAAGGTTTCGTTGGCGATGGCCGCAGCGTCCGCCAGCCGGTCCTGGCTGGCGCGCGACAGCTTCTGCACGCGCCGGCCAAAGACCAGGATCGGCAGCATGACGCCGGGAATCACCAGTGCGGTGAGGCCAGCCAGCGAGGGCGCCGTCCACACCATCGCCACGGCCGCGCCCAGCAGCATCACCGCACTGCGCAGCGCAATCGACACACCCGAACCGATCAGGGCCTGCACCACTTCGGTGTCGGCGCTCAGGCGGGAGGTCAATTCACCGACGCGACTCTTTTCGAAAAAGCCGACGTCGAGGCGGATCAGGTGCGAATAAAGCTTGTCGCGCAGCGACGCCAGCGCCCGCTCGCTGAGCAGGGTGATGCAGAAATAGCGCGCCGCCGTGGCAAAGGCCAGCACCAGCGCCACGCCGAACAGCGCGATAAACGTGGCGTTAATCACGCCCAGACTGGAGTGACCAAAACCCTGGTCGATGATGTGCCGAAACGCCATCGGCAGCGCCAGCGACGCGCCCGATGAAAGCGCCAGAAAGAACAGCCAGCCAATGGCCAGCGCGCGATGCGGTTTGATAAAGGGCCAGAGCTGGCGCAGTGCGCTCACGCGGCGGACAGAGCGGGGTTTGTCGGTCGAGGAGTCGCTCATGAGTTCTCGCAAGATGGATCGATAAAATTTGTCTGTGCGAAGCGCGCCGATCGGGTCAGCCAGCTACCCTCACCGTTCGCCCTCCGCGAGCCAACACAGAGTCGAAGAGCCGCGGGCCGGAACTTTCAGCGATTCAGCGCCGGCTGTCTAACGCAGACGTTGCCACTGAAGTGGGGCGCATGATCGCCGATTCAATCCAGCCGTACGGCAACGCTGCGCCCGCGGCTGATGTCGATGATGCGCGCCTGCGCCTCGGCGACGCGACTTTCCGGCAACTGCAGGTGCAGCTGCACGCCATCGGCGTCGAAGATTTCCCTGTGGATATCGGCCTGCCAGTCCTTGAGGCGCGCCTTTAGCAGGCTCAGTTCGGCGAAGCCGCAGTGCAGGCGCAGGCGTGCCATCGATACGATCGGCAGCCGCTCTCCGCGCCGCAGGCATTCCGCCGCGGTGCCACCATACGCGCGCACCAGGCCACCGGCACCGAGCTTGATCCCGCCGTACCAGCGCGTGACCACCACCACGACGCGGTCCATGCCCTGACCCTCGATCGCCTGCAGGATCGGTCGCCCGGCGGTGCCGCCGGGTTCGCCGTCGTCGTTGAAGCGATAGTCCTGGCCGATGCGATACGCCCAGCAGTTGTGGGTTGCCGCGGGATCGGCCACCTCCTGCACAAACGCCAGCGCGAGCGCCGACGTTTCCACCGGGGCGGCCAGCGCGAGGAAGCGGCTCTTCTTGATCTCGTCCTGATGTCGACAGCGCTGCGTCAGCGTCTCCAGCGTCGCGCTCACGGCTCTCCTAGCCGATCACGCAGCGAGGGATCGAGATGCCACGTCGGGTGATCGCGATGAAACTGCAGCAGCCGGCGCTGCGCCTCGGCGTCATCGTGCCGAGCGAACAGCGCGATGATCTTGGCGAGTTCCTGCGCGGGCGTGTCGTCTGGTTGCTTCGTCGTATCGATGGGGCTGGTCGATGGAGGGGGCGCGGGTGCTGGTGCAGGCGGACTTGGTGGGGCGGGCATAGCAGGCATGGGCGCGGGCATGCGCATCGGCATCAGCACGAGTCGTTTCGCGTTGACAACGACGTGTTCGCGCGGGAGCGCGGCCATCGCCACTGACGAGGCGTTGGCGGGAACGTCTGCGATGGCGCGAGCCGGCGCAGGCGGCGCAGGAGCTGGCGCAAGCGGCGAACTCGATGGCATCGCAGCTGGCGTTGGCGCCATGGTTTTCGCCCCAGACGCGGTGGCATTTTCGACTATCGAAGCCGGTGGTGCAGAAGCCGGCGGCAGCTGCTCGGCTGTTTGCAGCGGCGCTGGATTGGCCGATGTATAAGCCCGGCGGCTGGCGGATGCCTGCGCGCTTGAGGATATTTCTTCGACCGGTGGCGGCATGCTGGTGGCTAGAGATGGCGTCACCAGCGCTGTTGGCGGAACGACATGGTGCGGCTTGCGTTGTGCGCGGGTGACGACGTTCGTATCGCCCGGATTCGCGCGCTGCTCTTTTGCTTGTATCGCGCGCGCTGCTGACACGCTCAAACTTTCCTGTTGCGGCACGACGGCGCTGGCGAGCGGAGCCGTGGGCGCATTCTTGCGCGCGGCAGAATCGGCTGTGGCCACCGCCGGCGGATCGGCGTGATAAACGGCAGTGTCTGCAGCCGTCGGAGCGCCGCTCGGCAGTTCGCGCATATGCCACGCCACGCCAGCCACCAGCACCAGCGTGGCGGCGCTGGCCAAGCCGACCAGCCAGCGCGGTGCTTTTCCCGGGCGTGTCTTGCCAATCGGCATCACCACGCTCGACGAAGCCGTTGCTGCGGCAGGCTTCGCCGCCAGCGCTTGTGCATCCGCGCGAGGTTCGTTCTGGTGGGTTTCGGAGGCTATGGCCGCTGCGGCGGTACGCAGCACCGCGGCATCCAGTGCCGGCCCGGGTTCCTCGCGCGGCAGCTGGCGATAAAGCGCCGACAGCGCCGCTTCGCCGGGCAGCGCGTCATCCGGTTCGATCGGGTCTTGCGGTGGCAGATGCGTGCTCATTCGGACAGTACTTCGCGTAATCGATTCATGGCGTAGCGCAGGCGCGACTTGACCGTCTCGCGGCCGGTGCCGGTGACCGTGGCGATATCCTCCAGGCTCAGTTCCTGTTCCAGACGCAGAAGAATCGCCTCGCGCTGCTCGTCGGGCAAGCGCTCGATTGCGAGGTGCAGGTTGCGATGACGCTCGAAGTCGGAGAGTGCATGGTCGGGCTGATCGCGCTCGGGCATCGCGACCTGGGACAGCGCGGCTTCCGCTTCGTCGCCAACGGCCATCGGTTTTTGCCGGCGCAGGCTGTCGATCATCAGATTGTGCGCGATCTGCAGCAGCCAGGTGCTGAATTTTGCCTGCGGCTGATAGCTCGCGCGGGCGTTGATCACGCGGCTCCAGGTTTCCTGAAACAGCTCGTCGGTCCGATGCGGGTCGCGCACGCTGCGCAGCAGGTAGCGATACAGCGTGCCGCGATGGCGCGCATACAGGCTCTCGAACGCGGCAAGGTCACCGCGCGCATAGGCCAGCATCAGCAGTGCATCGGGGTCGACCGCCACATCCATGGCGGTCGAGGTTAATGCCATGGCCCCGAGCGGGAAAGTGTTTGTCGATAAGGACATCGTTGCGGGCTAAAGTGCGCGGCGTTCGGTGCAACTGGGGAGCCGATATCGCCGCCGCGCATGAGGATCAGCCGCTCATCGCGCGGCCGTGGCGGCTTCTGCCTGCGTGCGGGTCGACAGGCCGTCGGCCAGATTCACCAGCTGCACAAAGCCGGCGCGATAGCCGTCAGGGTCATCGCCGCGGGCGCCGGCCGCTAGTTTCGCAATCTGCGCGTAGCCAAAGCCATCGAGATATTTACCGCCGCGCAGCGCGTCGGCAAACGCGGCCACGGCGGCGGCATAGCGCAGACGGCTGCTTGCAGACGCTTCCGGCTGCGCGACGATCGGCGTTTCGATCAGCCGGCTTTGCGACTGGTCGGGCAGCTTGTAGCGCAGGCGCAGAAAGGCCAGCTCGCTGCCGCGCGCCACGGTCGGTTTTTGTTTGGCTCCGTCTGCGTAGCGCAGCGGATCGACGCGAGCAGCGTCCGAGCCCTTGGGCGTGATCTCGTAGATGGCCGTGACGTTGGCGCCGGCGCCGATATCGCCCGCATCGACCTTGTCGTTGTTGAAGTCCTCGCGCTTGAGCATGCGTTTCTCGTAGCCGATCAGGCGATATTCCTGCACCTGCGTAGGGTTGAACTCGACCTGGATTTTCACGTCCCTGGCAATCGTCAGCAGCGTGGAGGACATCTCGTCGACCAGCACGCGGCGGCCTTCCTGCAGGCTGTCGATGTAGTGGTGGCTGCCGTTGCCGGCGTCGGCCAGCATCACGGCCATCGCGTCGTTGTAGTTGCCTTCGCCGAAGCCGAGCGTGGTGAGCGCGATGCCGCTTTTGCGCTTGTCCTCGATCTCGGTTTTCAGCGCCTCTTCGCTGACTTTACCGACGTTGAAATCACCATCGGTGGAAAGGATGACCCGATTCACACCGCCCTTGATGAAGCCCTGCTCGGCCTGCGCGTAGGCCATGTCGATACCGGCGCCGCCGTTGGTCGAGCCGAACGCCTGGAGCTTGTCGATGGCGGCGTCGATGGTGGCCTGCTGATCGCCGGGCGTGGAGGGCAGGGCGATGCCGGCATTGCCAGCGTAGGTCACGATGGCCACGCGATCCTGCTTGCGTAGCTCGCGCACCAGCTGTTTCAGCGACGCCTGCAGCAGCGGCAGTTTGGCCGGCTCGTTCATCGAACCGGAGGTGTCGATGAGAAAAACCAGATTGGACGCGGGTATCTCCTCCTTCGGCACGCGATAACCCTGGATGCCGACCAGCAGCAGCTGACGTTTCGCATTCCACGGCGCCGGCGCCAGCTCGGTGGTCACGCTGAACGGCTGCTCGCGATTGGCTGGCGGCGTGTAGCCGTAGTCGAAATAGTTGATGAATTCCTCTGCACGCACCGCATCGGCCGGCGGCAGCTGGCCTTCGTTCAACATGCGTCGCACGTTGGTATAGGAGCCGGTGTCAACATCGATGCTGAAAGTCGACACCGGCTGTTCGCTGACCAGCTGCACGGCGTTGGTATCGCGGTGCGTGTAGTTCTCGCGGTTGATGTCGCCGGGCATTGGCTGCAAAGGCATGTAGCCCACGCGCATGCTATTTCGGCTGATCATCGGCATGGGCGCGGCCATGGCTCGCATCGATATTTCCTGGACGGCGGGGGGTGGCGCGGGCGCAGGCATCGGTGCGGGCATCATCGGGAGGGTTTTCCGCTGACGCGCGTTTGCGGCGGGTGCGTTGCCGGTCGAACGGGTCGGCGTCTGTGCAGCGGTTACTGCCAGCGTGGCCGGCGGTGGAGCAGGGGACGATGATGGCGAGGCATCGGCTGTCTTCGGTCCGGTTTGCTTCGACTGCCGCGGTGGCGTGTGCTCCGGCTTGGGCTTCGGTACGTCGCAGCCGGCCAGCCAGACCAGCAGGGCGATCAGCAGGCTGCGCAACAGCATTTTCAGATTCATGGGACGGTCCTCCTCCGGTGGTGTGCTAGGTGAAACGCAGCCACGACGGAAAAGGGGTTGATGACGCCGGCCGATTGTCGGCTCTGGCAGTCGGCCGGCTTTGCCGGCTGCCCGCCCAAAGCCCGACAGGCTCCCGGGCGCGGTAGCATGTCGGTTTTGGCGACACCTTCGGAAACGACATGATCAACAACGACGTACTGCGCAGCATCCGCTACATGCTCGACCTCAGCGATGGCAAGGTCATCGAGATCACCAAGCTGGCCGACGCCAGTTTCCCGATCGAGAAAGAGGACGTGCAGGCCTTTCTGAAAAAGGACGGCGAGGCGGGCTACGTCGAGTGCAGCAACACCGTGCTGGCGCATTTTCTCGATGGCCTGGTCGTGCAGCGCCGCGGTCGCGACGAGAGCCAGCCGCCGCGGCCGATCGAAAAGCGTGTCACCAACAACGTGGTGCTGAAAAAGCTTCGCGTGGCGTTCGAATTGAAGGACGTTGACATGCATCAGATCCTGGCCGACGCCGGCTTCCCGATTTCCAAGCCCGAACTCAGTGCGCTGTTCCGCCAGCCCGATCACAAGAATTTCCGTCTCTGCGGCGACCAGCTGCTGCGGAATTTTCTGAAGGGCCTGACGCTGCGCGTGCGCGGCGGCTGAGGCTTCGGCCCAACGGCCAGCGACAGCCGCACAACGCGCCGGTTATGCCGTCGGCACGAAACCCTTGGGCACGTTCGCATCGATCCAGTGCTCGATGAAAAGCTCGATCGCAATGCGCTGAGGCACGTCGATACCAGCTTCCCGCACAAAGGCCGCAGCGGCCTTGACGAAAGACTGCTTCGCCACATTGTTGGCCTGCCGCGCGGCGGCCTGCTTCTGCCGAAGTCCAACGATATGCGGCGAGGGCTGCCCGGGTTTCGAAAACTTCTGATAACGGCGAAGCTCGTCGGCAACCAGCGCGGTATCGAACGTTGCCTGCAGCACGGCCTTGCGGGCTTTCAGCAGCGCAATGAGCTGATGCGCCGCTTGGGTCGGGGTAAGACCGCCATCGGGGCTCAAAAGTAGCGCTGTCAGCGGCTCCGAAAGCAGCTGCGCTTCGGTAACTGTTGTCGGGGCATTAGCGAGACGCTCCAGATAGTCGAGAAATCCGCCTTGCGCAAAACGTTGCAGTGTCGTCATGGAGTATTTCAGCTTGCCCGGGCCAGAGGCATGGACGATACGCGTTAATCGGCCAACGAAACGCTAATCACGATGCGCTTGAAGCATTCGCTACTTCCCCACCTCTCCACTCTTCAAATCGATCATCGGAATCGAGCCGGCGCCGACGACTTGGGGCAGGATGCCGTTCCAGCGCTGCATGCCGTAAAAGTGGACGTAGTCGGGGTTGGTTTTCAGGGCGTTGCCGACGGTGGCGATGGCTTTGGCCTGGGCGTCGGCCTGCAGCACGGTGGCCTGGGCTTCGCCGGTGGCGCTTTCGACGGCGGCCTGGGCTTCGGCGGAGGCGGTGACGGTTTTCTGCTGGCCTTCGAACTTTTTCTGCGCGACGGTGTTTTCGGCCTGCACGGCGAGATTCTTGGCGCGCACGGCTTCCTCGATCGACTGATCGAACACGGGCGAGTAGTGGATGCCGGTGAGCTGTACGTCGATGGTTTCCACGCCGAACAGACGCAGCAGTGCTTCGCTGACGTCCTTGCGCATCTGCAGTGTGATCTGCGAACGCTGGTCGGAGATGGTCAGCGTGTTGTAGCGGGCGAAGGCGGCCAGTGCGCGGTCGCGAACCACTGGCAGGATGGTACCGTCGATGTCGAACGCACCGGCGCGGCCGACGTGGTACAGCAGGTTCATCACCGCGGCGCTGGGAATTTGATAGATGATGCTGACATCGATGGTGACTTTCTGGTTGTCGTTGGTATAGACGTCCAGCGCGTTGAGCGTGTAAACCGAGCGGCTGGTCTGGATACGGTCGACGTTTTCGAAGAACGGCACCTTGAAGTGCATGCCGGTGGTGAGCGGCGCGGTGGTCATCGGCGTGCCGCCGAGCCAGCGCGTGCCGGCTTCCTCGCTGGGCGAGATGACGAAGACGCTATTCAATAAAATGACGATGACGATAACGGCGACGAGGATCGCGCCGACCGAAAATTTTCCGGCGGCGCCTGGGCC
>CBAAAD010000086.1:0-9101 GCA_964658785.1 uncultured Methylobacterium sp. | reverse complement strand
TCCAGCCAGTCGCCGTAGCTGTTGGTGAAACCCCAGGCGATCTGGCCGTTGGAGCCGACGATCATGGCCGGTGTGCCGGGCAGGGTGACGCCGTTGATATCGCGCTCGCCGCTGGGTGCGCTGGCGTCGGGATAGCGCAGACGTGTGCGAAACCAGATATTCGGCACGCGCAGGCCCAGATGCATGTCGTTGGCGATCATCGCGGCGCCGGTATCGGTAAGCGAGCCCGCTACGGCAAAGCTGTTGCTGCCCGGACGCGGTGCGTCCAGCGCCGGCAGCAGGGCGGCCGTGAGATTGGCTGGCGTCGCGACGGTGGCAAGCCGATGGAGATCGAACACATCGGCGGCTGGCATGGCGGCGCGCGGCGACAGCTGATTGTCGAGCGGCGCCTCCCAGTCGGGATCGGGCGCGATCAGAAAATCCACCAGCGGACCGGGCAGCACCGCACGCATCTGCGCCAGCCGCAGCTCGCGCTCGTTGCGGCCGTCGCCGTTCAAATCCAGGTACATCGCGGCGATCACCAGCGCGCTGTCTTCCGACCGCCACGGCTGCGGCCGGCTGTTCAACAGCAGGTATTCCCACGGCCGCACGGGCAGATCGGCGAGGCCGGCATTGACGCCGTCACGGTAACGATCGAGCTGATGCTTCTGCTCCGGCGGCAGCTGCGCGTAGGCGGCTTCGACCACCGCGCGCAGGCGATGGCGGCGATGGTTGAGATCCGTGGGCAGCGCGGCCGGGCCGACCAGCTCGGCCAGTTCGCCGGCCGGCAGGCGGCGCATCAGGTCCATCTCGAAGAAGCGCTCCTGCGCGTGCACGTAACCCAGCGCAAAGCTCACGTCGTTGCGATTGGTGCCCTCGATGGTGACGGTGCCCAGCGCGTCGCGGCCGACGCTGACGCTTGCACTCAGGCCGGGGGAGGAACGTTCACCCTCCAGTCGCGCGCGGCTGCCGGCCAGCAGCCACCAGCTGCCGATACCGGCAAAAAGTACCAGCACGACGATTGCGACCAGCAGGCTGCGGACGATGTGCCTGCGCAGCGACCTCATTGCGCGACAAACACGGCGAAGATACCCGCGTATGGCTTCACCATGATGTTCGGCGCACCGGCATAACCGTCGCCGTCGACGTAGATCTGCGAAATGCTGCCATCCAGATACAGCGCGTCGCGGCAGCCCAGCTCGTCGCGAAATAGACGTCCAAACGTATGGAAGTTTACCGGCGTTTCGCTCACCGCAAAAATCACCTCGCTGGAGGTTTTGACGCAAACGCCGCTGCGCCATTTCATGCTGTCGGAGGCGTCGATGAACTGCTCGTTGAGCTTGCCGTCGATCAGCAGCATCGGGCCGGACTGACTGGCCCACTGTGCCGGCTTCGCATCGGCCTTGAAGTCACTGCTGGTGCGCACGGCCGCGTGGCCGTCGGGATAGATCGCGAACACGCCGTTGGGCAGCAGCGAGAAATTGCCCGAGGAAGGATCGCCGTGATTGAGGTTCAGCGGCACGAGCGTCTTGCCGTTTTCCACGTACAGCCCGAGCGGGGCCGACTGCTTGTCGTAGATGCCGGCGTTGGCGGCGAACAGCAGCCGTTGCCCGTGCGCCTCGCCCCACTGCCGCAGCGCCTCGATGCTGCCAAACGGCTGCGCGCTTTGCGGGTCGCGCCAGTGCAGGCTGAGCTTTTCGCGCTTGAGGTCGATGTGCACGACGCGATAGGTCTGCCCGTCGAACGCCAGCTCGCTGCTGTCGACAGCCTGCGCCGGCGAGGTGCAGCCGAGCAGGTTGGCCAGCAACAGAGACAGAAACCCCCGGCGCAGCAAGCGCGGGCAGGGCGGCGGGTTGGCTAAAAAAGACGAAGGCAGATAACGCATGCTCCGATGGTCGCTGGCCGGCAGGGTCTGCGCAAGTCTGGCGGCGTCGATCATTCAGCGCTTGCTGCGGCATCGTGCGATATCTGCCGGTAAACTCGGGGTTTTACCGATGGCGCTCCCCATGCCTTACACCCCGATCGTGGCCACTCTGGGCTACGTGCTCTCGCCGGATCGCCGCGAGGTGCTGATGATTCATCGCAACGCGCGCCCGGATGATCAGCACCTGGGCAAGTACAACGGCCTGGGCGGCAAGATGGAGCCGGGCGAGGATATCGCCGCCTGCATGCGGCGCGAGATTTTCGAGGAGGCCGGCATCACCTGCGAATCGATGCAGCTGCGCGGCACGCTGAACTGGCCGGGCTTCGGCAAGAACGGCGAGGACTGGCTGGGCTTTATTTTTCTGATCGATAGTTACGCCGGCACGGCGTTCGAGAGCAACGACGAAGGCACGCTGGAATGGGTCGCGCGCAATCAGCTGATGGCGTTACCCATGTGGGAAGGCGACCGGCATTTTTTGCCGCTAGTGTTTGATGAGGATACGCGGCCGTTCCACGGCGTCATGCCGTATCGCGACGGGCGCATGCAGTCCTGGTCATTCACCAGGCTGTAAAAGCGGATTCTGAAGCGATTGCGCCCGCGATCAATAACCGCGGTAATTGCCGTAGCGGCCGCCGCCGAAGTGGCTCTGGTCCACGCTGATCGAAAAGCTGACGCCGCCGGACGGATGATCGCAATCGCCAAATGCCTTGGTCACGTTGATCGTGGCGCCTTCGTACGTGCTGGTGCCCAGGCCGCCACCGCTGGCAACACCGGTGCTCACCGCGCCGTGCACCTGGGCCTTGTCGTACGTCGAATCGTCACAGCGCTGGCTGTCTGCCGTGTCGTTGTCGCCCAGGCGGCCGCTGGTGTCGCCGTAATAGACGCCCGGCGTGGTGCTGATCGGCGGGTTGTTGGCGGCCGCTGCTTTACTGGCGCTGCCGTTGCGGCCAGCCGTTGCGGCGGTCGATGCGGACTTCGATGACGATGAAGAACTGGACGCCGGCGTCGCCGCGGTGCTGCTGGAGGCGGGCAGGTTGGCCGGCAGCTTCAGGTTGAGCGGCTGGGTAGAGGATTGCGCCCACGCGGAGCTCGCCAGCAGGCTGATGGCCGAGGCAAGGAATAATGGCTTGATGTTCATACGTGCTCCGGGGGCATGACGGGTACAACGCGCCGGCTGGCTCAGCGTGTACACGTCCATCTTGGAAAGCGCGGCGCGGCAGGAAGTTCCTGCCGCTGCCGCTTCACCTTAACCCGTGGTCTCGATCCGCTCGACCCGACGCAGGCCGCGCGGCAGCAGGCCGCCACGCGTGGCGCGATTGCCGCCGTACTCGACCAGATCCGACCACTTGAGCGTGAGTTTACGCTGCCCGGCGTAAAGGGTGACTTCACCCTTGCCCTCGCTGACCACGGCCACGCCGGCCACGCGCTCGTCGCCGGAGGCGAGCTTGGCCTTGGGGATCTCGATCAGCTTGTTGCCCTTGCCCTTGTCCAGCTCGGGCAGCTCGGCGACCGAGAACATCAGCAGGTGGCCTTCGGTGGTAACCACCACGACGCGGTCGCGCGCGGGGTCGGCGCTGATCTGCGGCGCCAGCACCTTGGCCTTGTCGGTCAGGCTGATGATCTGCTTGCCGGCCTTGTTGCGGCCGGTGAGCGATTCGAAGCGGGTGACGAAGCCGTAGCCGAAATCGCTGGCGATGATCAGGCGGGTGTCGTTGTCGCCGGCAATCACCGCGTCGAAGCTGGCGCCGCCGGCGGGGCTGAAGCGTCCGGTCAGCGGCTCGCCGTTGCCGCGCGCCGATGGCAGGGTATGCGCCGGCGTGGAATAGCTGCGGCCGGTGGAATCGATAAACGCCACTTGCTGGGTGGTGCGTGCCTTGACGAAGGCCAGCAGGCCGTCGCCATCGCGATAGTTCAAGCCCTCGGCGTCGACGTCATGCCCCTTGGCCGCGCGCGCCCAGCCCTTCTGGCTCAGCACCACGGTGACCGGTTCGCTGACCACCAGCGCGCTTTCGTCCAGCGCCTGCGCGGCGCCGCGCTGCACCAGCGGCGAGCGGCGGTCGTCGCCGAACTTGGCGGCATCGGCGCGCAGCTCGTCCTTGATCAGGCTCTTGAGTTTGGCCGGCGATTTCAGCAGCACGTTGATCCTGGCGCGCTCCTCTTCGAGCTGGTCGCGCTCGGCGGTGATCTTCATCTCCTCGAGCCGGGCCAGCTGGCGCAAGCGGGTTTCGAGAATGTAGTCGGTCTGCTCCTCGCTGAGCTTGAAGCGCGCCATCAGCACGTCTTTGGGCTCGTCCTCGGTGCGCACGATGCGGATCACTTCATCGAGGTTGAGGTAGGCGATGCGCAGGCCTTCCAACAGGTGCAAGCGGCGCTCGACCTTGGCCAGCCGATGCTCGAGCCGGCGCGTGACCGTGCTGGTGCGGAACACCAGCCATTCGCTGAGGATGCGCTTGAGATCCTTGACCTGCGGGCGGCCGTCCAGGCCGATCATGTTGAGATTGACGCGGAAGCTCTTTTCCAGATCGGTGGTGGCGAACAGGTGCTGCATCATCTCGTCGGCATCGACGCGATTGGACCGCGGCACGATCACCAGCCGGGTCGGGTTTTCATGATCGGACTCGTCGCGCAGATCCTCGATCATCGGCAGCTTTTTGGCGCGCATCTGCGCCGCGATTTGCTCCAGGATCTTCGACGGGCTGACCTGATGCGGCAGCGCGGTGATGACGACGTTGCCCTCCTCACGCTGGTACACCGCGCGGGCGCGCACCGAGCCGCCGCCGGTCTGGTACATCGTCAGCAGGTCGGCGCGCGGGGTGATGATCTCCGCCTCGGTCGGGTAATCCGGACCGCGCACGTGTTCGAACAGGTCGGCGACGGTGGCGTCGGGGTCGTCCAGCAGTCGGATGCAGGCGCTGGCCAGCTCGCGCAGATTGTGCGGCGGGATGTCGGTGGCCATGCCCACGGCAATGCCCATCGAGCCGTTGAGCAGCACGTGCGGCACGCGCGAAGGCAGCCAGCTGGGCTCTTCCATGGTGCCGTCGAAGTTCGGCACCCAGTCGACCGTACCCTGGCCCAGCTCGCCCAGCAGCGCCTCGGCGATCGGGCTCAGGCGCGACTCGGTGTAGCGCATCGCGGCGAAGCTTTTCGGATCGTCCGGCGAGCCGAAGTTGCCCTGGCCGTCGACCAGCGGGTAGCGGTACGAGAACGGCTGGGCCATCAGCACCATCGCTTCGTAGCAGGAGCTGTCGCCGTGCGGATGGAACTTGCCGATCACGTCGCCGATGGTGCGCGCGGACTTCTTCGGTTTCGCCGTGGCCGCCAGGCCCAGCTCGCTCATCGCGTAGATGATGCGCCGCTGCACCGGCTTCAGGCCGTCGCCGACGAAGGGCAGGGCGCGGTCCAGCACCACGTACATGGAATAGTCGAGGTAGGCCCGCTCGGCGTATTCCTTCAGCGGGATCTGTTCGTAATTGGCTTGCAGGTTCATGTGATGCCATCAATCAGTGGCGCGCGAATCGCGCGATCAGCCGGACGATGGTGCCAGAAACGGGTCGGTTCTTGTAGAAATGGCTGGGGCCATGGGCTGTTTGGGCTGGCCGGGAAGCGTCGCGAGAGCCCGGCGACTGAAGCGTTTGGGCCTACTCCCGCTGCGTTTGGATGCCCAGCGCTTTCAGCTGCGCCTGCACGCTGTCCGGGCCGGCCAGATGGGCGGCGCCAACGGCGATGAATACGGTGCCGGGGTGCTGCAGCAGGGCCGCAATTTTCTTGGCCCAGTCCTTGTTGCGCGCCACGAGCAGGGTCTTGTAGAGCTCGGGTGTTTCCTTGCGCACGTCGTCTTCTTCGAGGCGGGCGATGGCGTCGGTGTCGCCGTTTTTCCAGGCGGTGACCAGACCGGTCAGCTCGCTGCTGTCCTTGTCGACGTCGTGCAGCGTGTCGCGCAGAAAATCCAGCTGCAGGGGCTGCGGCAGGTTGGCCAGAAAGCCGATCTGCTGCTCGGTGGTTTCCAGCCCGTTGACCGGCTTGCCGGCCTTGATCATCTGCGCCTGCAGCAGCTTGTCGACGCCATGGGCCGGATCGAAACCGGCCTTGATCAGCGGTGCCATGCCGAGCGTCAGCGCCGCCAGCCATGGCCGCATCATCTCCAGCGTCTGCTCGCCGCCGGGCACGCCGGCCGTCTGCGCGGCCTTGGCCAGCGTGGCGTTTTCGGCGGCGGTCAGCTCGGCCGACAGCGGGTGGGAAGGATCGAGACCGTACTGCATCACCAACGCCTGCATGTGCGCCGGGTCGTCGTCGGTGAGTTCGATAGTGAGCGAATCGCTGGCGGCCAGCGCCTTGTCCAGCGCCGGGTAGCGCCAGTCGGTATCGCTGGGCAGCAAATGCACGGTGCCGAACAGATAGACCGTGGACTGCGCGCTTTTCACCTCCCACAGCGCGGGCTTTGCAAAAGCCGGCATCGAAAACGGCAGCGCCAGCAGCGCGACGGCACCAAGGCGGAAGAGTGGGCAACGGCGGAACAGCGGCATGATCTTCTCTGCGACAGGCGGCAGAGCACGTGCTCCACCCGGCGGTGGATGGTGGCACGAAGTGCGCACAGCGGCGATGCGGTGACGGGTGTTTTCGCCGAATAAATCAGCGCGGCACCCGATAGCCGCCGGCGACGCCGTGCGGGCTCAGCGTGAGCTGCCATAGCTGGTCGCGCCGGCTGCGAAACACCGCTGCGGATACCGCCAGGTAATAGCGCCACATGCGGCGGAAGCGTTCGTCGTAGCTGGCCGGCAGCGTGGGCCATGCGGCCTCGATGTTGTCGCGCCAGGCCATGAGGGTGAGGTCGTAGTCGGCGCCGAAGTTGTGCCAGTCCTCGACCACGAACAGTTCTTCGAGGGCACTGGTGACTTCGCTGGCGGCGGGCATCATCGAATGCGGGAAGATGTATCTGTCGATCCACGGATCGGTCTGCGCCGGCTTGCCGTTGCTGCCGATGGTGTGCAGGAGCGATAACCCATCGTCTTTCAGGCAGCGACGCACGGCCTCGAAATAGCTGCGATAGTTCCTGCCGCCGACGTGTTCGAACATGCCGATGGAATAGACCGCGTCGAAAGTCTCGTCAATCTCGCGGTAATCCTGCAGGCGTATCTCGATCGGCAGGCCGGCGCACAGTTGGCGAGCGTAGTCAGCCTGCTCCTGCGAGATGGTGATGCCGACACCGGCGACGCCGTAGTTTTCGGCCGCGTATTTCAACGCCTCGCCCCAGCCGCAGCCGATATCGAGCACGCGCTGATCGGGTGTGAGCTGCAGCTTGCGGCAGACAAGGTCGAGCTTGGCGACCTGCGCCTCGTCGAGGTTGGTTGCCCGCGCCCAGTAGCCGCAGGAGTACACCATGCGTTTGCCCAGCATGGCGTGGAACAGGTCGTTGCCGAGGTCGTAGTGCACCTTGCCAACGTCAAACGCGCGCTCGCCGCGCTGCAGGTTGAGGAAGCGCGCCTTGAGGTTGGCCAGCAGGGTATCGAGGGTTTTCAGCTCCTGATCGAGCCCGGCCAGAAGCAGCTTGGTGAACATGGCAGGCAGATCATCCACGTCCCACCAGCCGTCCATGTACGCCTCACCCAGGCCCAGCGAGCCGTGTGCAAACACGCGCGCATAGAGGCGATCGTCATGCACGCGCAGGTCGGTCGGCCCGTCGCCGTTGAGCCGTATATCGGCGTGGGTGAGCAGGGCGCCGGCGCGTTCTTTCAAGCTGTCCTGACTCATACGTTCCTCAAGGGCGTCGGGTGGTGGCGCAGGCCAGGGCAAAACCTTTGCGTATCGACTCGTCTAGCTTTTACCCAGCACAGCAAAACTTGCCGGCGATCGCGCATAAACCGCGTCCACGCCCGCATCCGTGACCATCTGCACCAGCGCGTCGGCCTGGGCGTCGCCGAGCAGAAATTCGACCTTCACCGGCAGGTTGTCGGCCAGTTCGAAAAACTGCTCCTCGTGCAGCACGCCGTTGCGGCCGAAGCCGGCGGTGGCGCGAAACACCGAGCCGCCGCCTAGCCCGTGTTTCTTGGCCTGTTCCAGCAGCCATTCGGTCAGCAGCATGCCGTCGTGTTTGGTGTGCGCATGGCAGTAGAAATAAAGGTGCACGCCCTGCTGCAAGGTTTTCTGATCCATGAGTATCTCCGTGATCAATGACGCAGCAGGCTGCGGGTGAGCGTGAGGCCCAGCACGGTCATGGTCAGCGACCCGACCAGATGCACGGCGATGTGGGCACTGAACCAGAAATATTGCTGCCGCATGAGCAGCAGCGTGGCCTCGGCCGAAAAGGTGGAAAACGTGGTCAGGCCGCCCAGAAAACCGGTCATCACGAACAGCCGCACGGCCACCGGCAGCGCCTGGAATTGATCCAGCACGCCCAGCATGCAGCCCATGATCAGGGCGCCGATAAGATTGGCCGCCAGCGTGCCGGGCGGCAGGGTGGGAAACAGCTGATTGAGGACGCTGCCCAGTGCCCAGCGCAGCCAGCAGCCGAGGGCGCCGCCCACGCCGACCGCAACAAACCCGGTGAAACCCATGACGCGTCTCCTGACAAAAGCCGAAATGTCCGGTCGCCGCGGCAGCAGGCACGCCTGCGCCGCCGGAAGCCGGTGGTGCAGGCATCATCAACCTCGTCACTGATCTTGTTCGCTGAAGATCGGGCGTGAGGCGGTTCGTACTGCCATGGCCTTGGGGCGGAGCAGCACGGGAGGCATGCCATCTCCCGGGATCGATGCTCAGATCCGTTGGGTATCCTAGTCGATCCGGGCGGCGTAGCGTCAAGCGTGTTGGAAATGATCGCCCGATATACTTGGCGCTGGTTTCTCTGCGCGCGGCTCATCTCGTCATGAACTCTCCCCATCGCACCGTGCGCCGCAGCCTGCCGTGGCTGCTTGCCGCGCTGTCGATGATCGGCCCGTTTTCGATCGATGCGGTGTTTCCGGCGTTTCCGCTGATCGGCGCGCACTTCAAGGTGGACGACGCGGCGCTGCAGCAGCTGATCAGCGTGTATCTGGTGATGTATGCGTCGATGAGCCTGTTTCATGGCGCGATCTCCGACGCGATCGGCCGCAAGCCGGTGATTGCCACCGGCATGCTGGTGTACGCGCTCGCGTCGGCCGGTGCCGCGATATCGACCTCGTTCCCCATGCTGCTGGCGTGCCGCGGCCTGCAGGGCATGTGCGCC
>CBAAAD010000085.1:0-9117 GCA_964658785.1 uncultured Methylobacterium sp. | reverse complement strand
CGCCATCGCCGTACCGATTTTTGCCATCGCGGTGTTTTTGGTCAAAGGCTTTTTCCAGGTTGCTCCGAACGAGGGCCAAGTGCTGCAGCTGTTCGGCAAGTACGCCGGCACCGTGCGCGTGGAAGGCCTGCGCTGGACCAATCCGTTCTACAGCAAGCAGCGGATCTCGCTGCGCGTGCGCAACTTCGAAAGCGGCAAGCTGAAGGTCAATGACAGCGACGGCAATCCGATCGAAATCGGCGCCATTGTGGTGTGGCAGGTGGTCGATACCGCCGAGGCCGTGTTCTGCGTCGACGACTACGAAAACTATGTGCACATCCAGAGCGAGTCGGCGCTGCGGCAGATGGCGCAAAGCTATCCCTACGATGCGCATGACGACAGCAAGGCCTCGCTGCGCAGCCACGGCGACGTGATCAACTCGCATCTGCGCGACGAAATCCAGACCCGGCTGGGCAAGGCCGGCGTGCAGGTGGTCGAGGCGCGCATCAGCCACCTCGCCTACGCGCAGGAAATCGCCCAGGCCATGCTGCAGCGGCAGCAGGCCGGCGCCATCATTGCCGCACGCACGCAGATCGTCGAAGGCGCGGTGAGCATGGTCGAGATGGCGCTCGACCAGCTGTCAAAACGCGGCGTGGTGCAGCTCGACGAGGAGCGCAAGGCGTCGATGGTGAGCAATCTTCTGGTCGTGCTGTGCGGCGAACGCGGCACCCAGCCGGTGGTCAATACCGGCTCGCTCTACAGCGGCTGAGGAGACCCGCCATGTCCACACCACTTTCCCAACTGCTGATGCAGCTGTTTACCGCCATGGTTGTCGCCGTCGTCGGCTGGGTGATTCGCAGCCGCGGCCCGCAGGGGCTGGTGCACGGCGTCGTCGACTGGAACAAAGTCGATGAGGCAAAGCGCCGGCGCGCCGGCCGGGATATCGGCAACGTCCTTTTTGCGATGGCCGTATGGATGGCCGGATTCGGCGTTTACCGCTATGAGGGAGTCTACGATCTGGCTACCGACAATCTGGCCCACGTGATCTTTATCGGCGGCCTCTGCGCTCTGGTGCTGTTGATGCTCCTGATGCTGCTGCGCCTGCGGGATACCCAGCGAACGCATGGCCGCTGAGAAAAAAGCCTATCCGCTGCGCATCAGCGCCGACGTACTGAAGGCCATGCAGCAGTGGTCGGACGATGAGTTGCGCAGCGTCAACGCGCAGATCGAGTACGTGCTGCGGGAGGCGCTGCGCAAGGCGGGGCGCATGAAAAACGGCAAGACCTCCGATGCTGACGACGAGGTGGGTTGATGGCTCGACCGGCTCTATCCGGATGCGACGGAACCAGAGCCGCCACGTGCCGCTTGAGTCCAATCGATGCAACAGGAGTTTTTCGATGACGTACCGCCGATGGATTTCCGCGGGGCTTTTTTTCTTTTCGGCAGCAGGCGCATGCGCCATACAGGCCACCGATTGCAGGGACACGTCCAGCAAGCTGCTGGATAATCTCGATCGCGGCAATTACGCCATCGCTGGCGCGAATTTCGACGCAAAAATGAAAACGCTCACGCCGAAAAGGCTGCAAAGCTTTTGGGAGAACCTTCCGCACCGGTGGGGCGCACGCGGCGCTCGCGACGATGCCCGGCTCGTGCGCAAAGACGGCAACGACATCGTGGTGACGCCGATACATTTCGGCGACAAGGTCGCCAACGCCGTGGTGGTCTGTTCGCCCGCCAGCAAGATCGCCGGCTTTCACGTGTTTCCGCAGCCATGATGGTCTCGACTGTGCCGGAATTACCCGTGCCCACGCCAGCGCGCGGGCCGCATCTGAAACTCGCGCTGTGGTTCGGCATGGCTGGTGTTATCGCGACTGCGCTGCTGTTTCCCTATGCGCTCGCATTGATGCCGTTGAAATTTGCGATGCTGCGGCAACCCTCGTGGACCTTGATGCTGCTGCAGGCGGCGCAGGCCGGGGTGCTCTGCCTGCTGCTGGGCTGGCTGGGCCTGATGCTGGGCACGCGCCACGGCCTGGATGCACCGTGGTTGCGCGCCTGGATTTACCACCAAACGCGTGATCCCTCAGCCGAACACCGCTGGCTGACTGCCATCGTGCTGGGCGTGTTGGCGGCGTTGCTGGTCATCGCCATCAGCCTGCTGTTGCCGCATCCGGCAGCGGCAACCACAGACCGCTCGCTGGATTGGGCGTGGCGCGGCGCGCTGGCGTCGTTTTACGGCGGCATCGTGGAAGAGGTGGAGTGCCGGCTATTTCTTGTCAGCCTGTTCGTGTGGCTGCTGGCGACGTTCAACCGGCAACAGGCTCGGCCATGGATGTTTGTCACCGCTATCGTGCTGGCGGCGCTGCTGTTCGGTGCGGGCCATCTGCCCGGCGCGTTTGCCGCCGGCATGGCTCACTCGGCGCTGCCCGTCGCGCGGATCATTTTACTCAATGCGCTGGTGGGCATCGTCACCGGCTGCCTGTTCTGGAAGTGCGGACTGGAGCATGCGATGGTGGCGCACTTCAGCGCCGACCTCGTTCTGCACGTGGCACTGCCGCTGGCGAGCGCTCTTTGGCAGTGACTCAGGGCCCGTTGACCGCGACCATCTGCAGCTGCGGCAGCTGCAGCTCACCCAACTGGCCATCGTCGCCGACGACAAACAAACGGCCGTCGCGCTGCGCGAGCGCATTGGCATCGTTGAGGCCGTGGCGCACGGCAACGCGCCGCACCAGGCTGCCGTCAGCGGCGTTGTAGATGCTCAGCTGATCGCTCGCGCCATCGCCGACCAGCAGCCAGTCGTGGCTGGCATCGTGCCAGTGAACCAGCGTGCCGGACATCGGCGACGTTGCGCCGACCAGCGGCGCGGCGCGATGCAAACCGAAGCCGCCCATCACGACCGCGACGAGCGCCGCGAGCATGGCCGGGGCGAGCATCCAGGTTGCAGCTTTCGCGCGATGGTCGGTATCCATAGCCGCATGCTGACGCCGCGGCATGACACGGGGATGACGCCAGCGCTCCCCAACCAACGTCAGTGGCGACGCCACCGCAGCGACAGGCCCAGCGCCATCCAGCCGGCAATGAAAGCCAGCCCGCCAAACGGCGTGATGATTCCGGTCCAGCGTGGCGCGCCCAGCGCGAGCGCATAAAGACTCCCGCTGAACAACACGATCCCCAAGGCGAAACAAACGATGGCCACGCGTCGGCTGCTACCCGCGCCAAGGCCAACCGCCAGCGCGAGCGCCAGCGCATGCCAGACGTGGTAATTCACCGCCGTGTGCCACAGCTCCAGGCTGCGCGGCTCAAGCACCTTCTGCAGCGCGTGTGCACCGAAAGCGCCGAACAGCACGGCGCTGGCGCCTGATGCGCCAACCAGCAACGCGGTTCGGGTACTGACGACTTGTCCCATGCTGTGCGGGCTCCCGGATGAACCAGCGCCGAGCCGGCGTCGGTGTCGTATGCTTGATCGGATGAACAGCCTGGATTCTCGCATGAAGCTCCGCCGCCCGAAGCGCTTCGCCCTGCTTTTGCTACTGCTCGCGCTCATCACCCTGGCCGGATGCCAGCGCGAGGAAAAGCTGCCGTTCCGTCTCACCGATGTCAGCGGCCACATGCCCGACCTCGATTTCAAGCTTACCGACGATCACGGTAAGCCGGTCACCGGCGCGGACTACCGCGGCAAGGTCGTCGTATTGTATTTCGGCTACACCCACTGTCCTGACGTCTGCCCGCTGACCATGGCGCAGCTGCACGTGGTGATGCAGCGGTTGGGGCCGCTGGCGGACAAGGCACGGATCCTGTTTGTCAGCGTGGATCCGACCCGCGACACGCCGTCGGTGATGCACGCGTACGTGAATGCGTTTGACCCGCGCGCCGTCGGCCTGACCGGTGACCCGCGCGACATCGAAGCGCTGAGCAAGCGCTACCGCTCCGCCTATACCCGCGAACCGGACGGCAAGGACGGCAATTACGAAGTCAGCCACAGCTCGGCCATGTACGTCTTCGACAGCAAGGGCGCGGCGCGCGTACTGGCCACGCCGGCCGACTCGCAGGATGATCTGGTGCATGACCTGCACCTGCTGCTCGACAACGGAAACCCCACATGAAACGACAGGCACTGCTGTTTCTCGCTGCCGGATTGCTGCTGACCGGCGCCGCCCAGGCCACCGAGGCCGAACGCATTCGAGCCAGCCACGCGTGGCTGCGGGTGCTGCCGGGCGACCTGCCCGCCGGCGCGTATGTCACGCTGGAAAATAGCGGTGCTCAGCCGGCGGCCCTGAAAGGCGCCAGCAGCGACGCGTACGCCGACGTGATGCTGCACCAGAGTTCCAGCGAGGGCGGCATGAGCCGCATGGCCATGGTCGATGCCGTGACCGTTCCGGCGCACGGAAGGGCCACGCTGGCACCTGCCGGCTATCACCTCATGCTGATGAAGTCGACGCATCTGGTGAAGCCGGGCGACACCGTTCGCATGAACCTGAAATTCGCCGATGGCAGCACGCTGCCCGTCGATTTCATCGCTCGCCCCGCCAATGCGGTGGATGCCGGCAGCTAAACTCTTCGGGGTTATTTATTCAACGCCGCGCCGCCGGATGAGCGCACGATCGCCTGCCGCGGCACGCGCCGTGGCAAGCGGCCATGGCGCGACAGCCATAACCACTGACGCAGCGCCATCAGGCTACCGACCGATTCCACCAGTGCGGCAGGCACCCACGTGATCACACCGCCGATCATCTGCCCGGTCAGCACGTTGAAGGTAAACGCGCGGCCGCAGATTTCGAAAATCGGATAAAGGTCGGTTTTCGAAAACGTGACGATCGCGCCGACCAGAATCTGCGGCGTCATGGTGATCGCGGGCGACAGCACGCGCAGACCGGCGATCATGCGACCGGGCGGATGCGGCCGGTGGTCGAGCACCAGCGACCAGTAGGCAAAGCCGCTGATCAGCATCGTCCAGTTCATGAAGCGATACACGCGCCAGTCCAGCATCGCCGTGGTCTGCATCGATGGAATCAGCCAGATCAGAATGAAGCCGATGAACAGCACCGTCGCCACCGCCGGATTCAGCAGCACGCCCATCACCAGGCGCCACGGCCACGACCGCTGCAGCGGCCGCAGCACGCGCACCCGAAACGCCAGCGGCAGACCGGCGCGCAATACGCTGGCCGGATAGGCCGTAACGATCAGCAGCGGCGCCAGATGATGCAGCAGCACCTGCTGGATGCGGTGCATGAAGAACTCGTGCTCGGCGTAATAATCCAGATACGTCTGCAGCGACAGATAGATGATCGCCATGCCGATCCAGAACACCAGCTGCCGGCTCACGCTCACCGTCAGCCGGCGGCTGCCGCGCACGTACAGCACACACGTGGTGAGAAATACCGCAAGGAAAACCCAAGAGAACTCCCACGGCACCGCCCATTTCAGCAGCGTGGCGATCACGGCAGCACCTGGCCCAGGGTCGGCGACATCAACGTCGCTCGCGACTGCGCCGGGAACGACGCCAGCCGTATAGCAGTCCAAACGCAATCACCAGCATCGGCACCAGCACGATATTGATGAACTTCAGCCGAAAGCCCAGCCGATCGATTTCCGCGTTGAGCTGGTGCTGCACGTCGCGCAACTCCTTGTTAATCGCCAGCTGACGCTGCCGAAACTGCTCGATCTCGCGCCGCTGCTCGGTGCTGGCCGTACTGGGCTGGCTGCCCTTGGCCGGCTGCAGCTCGTCCAGGCGACGGCGGGTGTCGGCCAGCTCCTGCTCCAGCTCGCGCTCTTTCTGCAAAAATTTCTGATCGGCCACGTTGCGCAACGCCTGCACTCGCGTAAAGGGGCGCTGCGAGGTCGAGCGGCCGCGGATCGATAGCAGCGCCGATGATCCGGTGAGATTGTCGACCAGGTTGATCACAAAATCGCCGTTGTTGGCGAACACCCGCATCATCGTCTGACCCAGAATATTCTGCGGTTCGACCCACAACCTGTCGCTCAGCAAATCGGTATCGGCCACTAACACCACCTCGGCGTTCGGCGCGGATGCAGCCAGATGTCCTGATTGAGCGGCGCGTTCGGGAAACGCCGAATCGAACGGCCCGCGCAGCCGCGCCGCCAGCACGTAGTGCACGTTATCCGGCTTGTAATCCTGCAGCAGCAGGGTCGGATCGTTGCTTGCTGCTACCACGCGCTGCGTCGACACCAGCTCGGCTTCGGCGCTGCTCTGAAACAGCGGAATCAGGCGCGTGCGCGCGTTCGGCGCCAGATCGAAATGACCGGCATTGGAGACGTTGATGCGCTGCAGACTCGCGGTGATGACGTCGTCGCGGTTGAGCTCCTGTGATCCGAGGCCGAGCATCGCCGGATGATTGAAGCTGTTGCCGCCCTGCTCGATCGACAGCATGCGCGCGCGATCCAGCACGATCTTGCGCGGATCAAAAATCACCCCCCACGCCGCAAAGAGGCGCGGCAGATCCGAACTCTGATCCGGCTGGCCACCGCTGATCACGGCGGGCGATGCATCGGCAGCGGTATCGAGCTCGGCGTCGGGATCGACAAAGATCGCCAGATGCCCACCGCGAAGCACGTACTGATCGATCGCGTACTGCACATCGGCCGACAGCTGCCGCGGCTGGATCAACAGCAGCATTTTCAAATGGTCATCAATGGTCTTCAAACCGCTCGGGTCCAGCGTCTTGACGTCGAACAGCTGACCCAGCTGCTGCATCACCGCCCACGGCTGCTCGCCCAGCACCGGATTGCCTTCGATCGGCAGCGAGCTGATCACGCCGATGGCAGGTTTGCTGGTCTGGTTCAATTCGTACAGCAGCTTGGCCACGTCGTATTCGAGAAACGCTTCGCGGGCCGGATCGAAAAACGGAATGGAAAGCGCGCGCTCTATCGGGCGCTCCTGCATGACATCGGCGGCATCGACGGCTGATCCATCGGCGCTGGCAGACACCGCGCTGCCGGCAAGACCGAAAAACATGCGCTCGCCGTTGGTGCCACCGCTCGCCGCCGTGAGGCCGCTGCCCTCGGCGCTGGCCTCGTCGTCGGAATACGGCACCGGGTCAATGATCTGCAGCTGGATCCGGCCATGCGAGCGCGCCACCATTTCCTGCAGCATTTCGCTGACGCGCTGCTCGTAGCTGCGCAG
This sequence comes from uncultured Methylobacterium sp., assembly GCA_964658785.1. Lineage (GTDB taxonomy): Bacteria > Pseudomonadota > Gammaproteobacteria > Xanthomonadales > Rhodanobacteraceae > Rhodanobacter. Next base: position 2,000 of record CBAAAD010000085.1, on the reverse strand, counting down.
CTGCGGCAGGTCGCGCGCCGCATGGTCGGAAAAATACAGGGTGATTTTCAGCGGACGCTGCAGTGTATCGATGATGTGCTCGGTGCCTGGCGTGAGCGTGTACAGCTGATCGGTCGTCAGGTCGACGCGTGACGCGCGCAGCCAGCGGCTGGTCGTGACGATCAGCGAGCCGAACAGCAGCATCAGCAAGCCGAGCAGGCCGTAAAGCACTACCCGGCGGCTCAATCGCAGCGGCCGCGAAAACGCCGCCCGAAAACGCTGACCAATGAGCTGAAGACGGGCCATCGTTCAGCGCGTCCGTTTCAGATCGAGCAGCAGCACGCCGGCGATCAGCCAGCCGATCATGCTGATCAGAAAGTACAGCAGGTCGCGCACATCCAGCACGCCACGCGAGATCGCATCGAAATGCTGCAGCATGCTCAGATGGGCGATGGCGTGCACCAGCTTGCGCGGCAGCGCGCCCTGAAAAAAGTCCAGCACCTGCGGCTGCCCCGCCAGAATCAGCAGCACGCACACAAGGGCGGTGAGGATGAACGCCACCACCTGGCTGCGCGTCAGCGCCGACAGGCAGGCGCCGATCGCGATGAAGGTGCCTGCCATCAACCAGCTGCCCAGATAGCCGGCGGCGATCACGCCGTTGTCCGGTGCGCCCAGATAATTGACGGTGATCCAGATCGGAAAGGTCAGCAGCAGCGCCAGCCCGATAAACAGCCACGCCGCCAGAAACTTGCCCAGCATCGCCTGCCACAGCGTCAGCGGCAGCGTGAGCAGCAGCTCCAGCGTGCCGCCCTTGGCTTCTTCTGCCCACATGCGCATGGTGATCGCCGGCACCAGGATCAGGTACAGCCACGGATGCATCACGAAGAAGGGCTGCAGATCGGCCTGCTCGCGCTCGTAGAAATCGCCGGCGTAGAAGGTGAGGATGCCGGCCAGCACCAGAAAGATCACCAGAAACACGTACGCCACCGGCGTCACGAAATAGCTGCGCAGTTCGCGCCGCATCACGGCCGTCACTGGACTCATGCGGTTACCTCGGCGGTCGCATCGCGCGCGCCATCGGCATTCTGCGTGGTGATCTGACGAAACACTTCATCGAGACGACCGCGTTCGAGCTGGATCTCCGAAACCTCCAGGCCCTGCTCGCGCAGCAGCGTTTCCACCGGCTCCAGTATGCGTTCGCCCGCTTTCGGAAACACCGTGATGCGCCCGTCCAGCGGATCGACCTCGATCGAGGCGACCTGCGGCAAGCGGCCCAGCATCTCCTGCGACATGCCGCTGCCGGGCGCGCTGAACGACACCGCGCCGTGATAGCGCGACCGCTGCTCCAGCTCCGCCGGCGTGGCGTCGGCCAGCAGCTTGCCGCGGGCGATAATCACCACGCGATTGCACAGCGCGTGCACCTCTTCCAGCAAATGAGTGGAAATCAGAATCGTGCGCTCGCGCGCCATCGTGTCGATCAGCTGGCGTACCGCGTGCTTCTGGTTGGGATCGAGGCCGTCGGTAGGCTCGTCCAGCATCAGCACGGGCGGATCGTGCAGGATCGCCTGAGCCAGACCCACGCGCCGGCGCAGGCCCTTGGACAACGTGTCGATGCACAGCCCCAGCACGTCTTCCAGCTGCAGCCGCTGCACCACTTCATCAAAACGGCGATACGCGGCATCCGCCTTCAGCCCGCGCATGCGCACGATGAACTGCAGAAATTCGCGCACTGTCATTTCGCCGTAGCTCGGCGCGCCTTCGGGCAGATAGCCGAGCGCGCGCTTGGCCTTCAACGGCTCGCGCGCCACGTCGTAGCCGCATACGCGAGCGGTGCCCGAGGTGGGGATCAAAAAGCCGGCAATCATGCGCATGGCGGTCGATTTGCCGGCGCCGTTGGGCCCAAGCAGGCCCAGCACCTGACCCGGCTCGACGCGAATGCTCAGCGCATCAACGGCGGTCAGGTGGCCATAGCAACGGGTGAGCAGGTCGGTTTCGATCATGTCCGCGAAAAAAAGGGTGCC
>CBAAAD010000084.1:0-9167 GCA_964658785.1 uncultured Methylobacterium sp. | reverse complement strand
CCATCAGCGCCTCGGCCTGTTCGTGCGTGTGCGCGCGCAGCAGGCGCGAGGCCTGGCGGCGCAGGTGCGCGTGATCGAGCGTGGCCAGGCGGTCGCGCACGTGCAGGATTTGCGTCGGATGCATGCTGAATTCGCACAGGCCCAGCACCAGCAGCAGCGCGGTGAAGTTCACATCGCCGGCGATTTCGCCGCACAGGCTGACCGGCTTCCTGGCCCGGCGGCCGGCGCTGATGACGTGCGACAGCAGCCGCAGCAGCGCGGGCTGCAGCGGGTTATAGATGTTTTCCAGCGCGTCGTTGCCGCGATCGGCGGCCAGCACGTACTGGGCCAGATCGTTGGTGCCGATGGCGAGAAAATCCGAATACTCCAGCAGCGCGCGCACGTTGATCGCCGCGGCCGGCACTTCGATCATCGCGCCCAGCGGAAGCTTTTCCGGCAGGTCGACGTTTTCGCGTTTCAGATCCTGTCGGGCCAGCCGGAACAGGGTGCGCACGGCGATCAACTCGTCAGGCTGGGTGACCATCGGCACCAGCACGCGCACCGGGCCGTAGCAGGCGGCGCGCAGGATCGCGCGGATCTGCGTGGTGAACACGGCCGGGTAGCGCAGCGACAGGCGCACGCCGCGCACGCCCAGCGCAGGGTTTTCCTCGCCGCGCACGACCAGCCCGGCGGCATCGGCCTTGTCGGCGCCGAGGTCGAGCGTGCGGATCGTCACCGGCAGGCCGCCCATGCCCATCACCAGGTCGCGATAGGCGATGAACTGCTCGTCTTCCGACGGCAGATCCTTGTGCCGCAGAAACAAAAATTCGGTGCGATACAGGCCCACGCCATCGGCGCCGCGCGAACGGGCGGCGGCCACGTCGCTGGCGCTTTCGGCGTTGGCGAGCAGGCAGATGTCGACGCCGTCGCGGGTGCGCGTGGGCGCATTGGCCAGCATGGCCAGGCGTCGGCCTTCGATCGCCGCCTCGCGCTGCCAGGCGCGATAGCGTGATAAATCCTGGGCGGTGGGATGAACGATCGCTTCGCCGCGTTCGGCGTCCAGCAGGATCAGGTCATCGTCGTGGATGTTTGACAGCGCGTCGCGCGTGCCGACCAGCATCGGCAGGCCCAGGCTGCGGGCAAGAATCGCGCTGTGCGAATACGGGCTGCCGGAACTGCCGACCACGCCGAGCAGGCCGTTGCCGGCCAGCTGCGCCATGTCGCCGGGCGCGATGCTGTCGGCAATCAGGATTTCGCCCACGCGCGCGGCGAGCTTGCGTTCTTCGGGGCTGGTCTGGCGCTGCAGCGCGGAGATGACCCGGTTGATCACCTGCTCGATGTCTTCCTTGCGGCTGCGTAGATACGGATCGTCCATCGCCTCGAACACGGCAGCCAGACGATCACGCTGCTTTTTCAGCGCGGCGCCGGGACGGTAATGGCCGATGCGCACCATGTCGTCCAGACCGCGCAGCAATTCGGCGTCGTCCAGCAGCAGGCTGTGCGCGTCGATGAATTCGTTGACCTCACGCGCCAGCGCACCGTGCAGCTTGCCGCGCAGCTCGCGCAGCTCCTGCCGGGCGGTATCGAGCGCGCGATGCAGCAGCTCGATCTGTTCCTCGACCTCGTCCTCGGCCAGCGGTCGGGTGTCGACGCTGTAGCGGCTCGGCTGCACCAGACGCGCGCGACCCAGCGCCATGCCGTGAGCAGCGATCGTGCCGCTGAGGACGTGCCTCATGGGGCGGCTCCTGTGGAGCGGGGAACGGGGAATGGGAAACGGGGAACGCAAAGTGAATGGCGAGCAGTGGACAGTTTGGAATCGGTGAACACAGAAGAGCAGGCGCGTAAGGCGATTACGCGCACTATTGTTCCCCGTTTCCCGTTACTTGCGGCTTCGCCACTCGCCCTTCGGGCCGCCTTTGGCGTTCGCGCTGTGCGCGTCCCTGGTCCCTGCTTCATCCTCACGCTCCCTCGTCGAACTTGCGCGCGAACAGATCCGCGACGGCGGTGACGGCGGCCTGCTCGTCCGCGCCGTCGGCGCGAATGATCAGCGGCGTGCCGATGCCGGCGGCCAGCATCATCACGCCCATGATGCTCTGGGCGTTGACCTCGCGGCCGCGGCTGACCAGCCACACCGTCGACTTGAAGCCCTGAACAAGCTGCACCAGCTTCGCCGATGCGCGTGCATGCAGGCCAAGCTTGTTGGAAACCACGATCTCTTGTTCAAGCATAAGTAATGAAGTCAGGCATGGTCGATGAAAATGCCGCCGCGTCCGCCGCTGGCCGCGATCTCGGCCAGTTCATCCAGCGGTTTGTCGGCGTAATTGAGTACACGCAGAAGCATTGGCAGGTTGAGTCCGGACACGCAGCGCAGATGCACGCCAAGCGCACCGAGCGACAAGCCGATGTTGCACGGCGTGGCGCCATACAGATCGGCCAGCACTAGGACACCGTCGCCGTGGTCGAGTTCGCGCGCGTGACGTGCGGTGAGCGTGCGCATCACGTCCGGGTCAGCTTGCGGCGGAATTTCCACTGCGGCCACCTGCAGCGGCAGCTTGGGCATGACGTGATGCGCCGCGGCGATCAGCGCGTTGCCGACCGCTTCGTGCGTCATCAAAAGCACGCTGACGTTCATGCCGGTGACCCTGTGGTGATATGACGAGGCATGGTGGTCATTCGAGTTCGCGATGAAAGGTGAGTACGCTGTCGCGCTGGATGCGGAAATGCGTGGCCAGTTTTTCAACCAGGTAAACCGAACGATGGCGACCGCCGGTGCAACCGATGGCGATGGTCATGTAGCTGCGGTCATCCTGTTCGAAGCGCGGCAGCCAGGCATCCAGCCAGCGCGCGGTGTCGGCAAAGTATTCGGCGACCAGCGGCTCGGTATCGAGAAAGTCGCGCACCGGGGCGTCCTTGCCGGACAGCGGCCGCAGGTGCCGTTGCCAGTGCGGGTTGGGCAGGCAGCGCGCATCGAAGACGAAGTCCGCATCCAGCGGCAACCCGCGGCGAAATGCGAACGACTGGAACATCAGCGTCAGCCCCTCCGTGGCCCGCGCATAACCGGTGGCCATGAGGCGACGCAGCTGGTGCACGTTGAGCTCGCTGGAATCGATCACCTTTTCCGCGATCGCCATCAGCGGGCGCAGCAGGCGACGCTCCTCGGCGATGGCGTCAGCCAGCGACACGCCGCGCATCGCCAGCGGATGGCGCCGGCGGCTTTCCGAGTAGCGCTTGATCAGCACCTCGTCGCGGCAGTCGAGAAACACCAGCTGCACCTGCACGCCAGCGGCGGCCAGGTCGGAAAGCACCTTCGGCATATGCGCGAAGTCCGTGCCGCGGTTGCGCACATCCACGCCCACGGCAATGCGCCGGTGCATGCCGCCATTGCCCTGGATGACGGCGTTGACCAGCTCCGGTAGCAGGGCCGACGGCAGATTGTCGACACAGTAGAACTCCAGATCTTCCAGCGCGCGCAGCGCCACCGTCTTGCCGCCGCCGGACAGGCCGGTCAGCACGATGAGATGAATCTCGCGCGCGTCGACCAGCGGGGTAATCAGCGGTTTGCTGTCTTCAGTCATGGCCTTACCACGGCGGCAGCCGGTTCAGTTGATGTGCCTGGCGATCGATGAAGGTCTGCGCCGGGTCGATGCCCTTGCTCTTCAGCGCGTGGCTGCGCACAGCGGCCTCCACCAGCACGGAAAGGTTGCGACCCGGAGCCACCGGAATGGTGATCATCGGCACGGCCACGTCGAAAATTTCGCGATGGCCGATGTCGCCGGTGAGCCGGGTCAGCCCGTCGGTATCCTCACCATCGCGCAAGGGCTTCAGATGAATGACCAGGCGCAGGTATTTGGATGGCTTGACCGACATATGGCCAAACATTTCGCGGATATTGAGCACGCCCAGGCCGCGCACTTCGAGCAGATCCTGCAGCAGCTCGGGGCAGGTGCCGTCGATCACGTCCGGTGCGATGAGAGTGAACTCGGTGGCATCGTCGGCAACCAGACGGTGGCCGCGGCTGATCAGCTCCAGCGCCAGCTCGCTCTTGCCCGAGCCGGCTTCACCGGTAATCAGCACGCCGATCGAAAACACTTCGAGAAACACGCCATGCAGCGTGGTCTTGGCCGCCAGCAGGCGCGCCAGGTGATATTGCAGGTAGGTCAGTAATTCGTGCCCGCGCTTGGGGCTGATCCACAGCGGGGTATTGGTCTCTTCGGCGACCTCGCGCAGGTCCGACGGAATCGCCTGGTCCTTGCTGACGATCAGTGCCACCGGTTGATACGCGGCGACCTTGTGAATGACCTCCCAGCGCTGGCGCGAATCCAGCCCGTCGAGAAAATTCAGCTCCTCGGTGCCGACGATCTGGATCTTGTTCGGATAGATGACGTTGAGATAGCCGATCAGCGAGGGTCGGCGCGACTGCGCGGCGCCAGGGTCGAGCGCACGCGCTTCGCCCCGCATGCCGGAAATCCAGCGCAGGCCCATGCGTTCGTGAACGCCATCATAGAGTTGTCGCGCGCTGATTCGATCCAAGGCAGGTCCTTCGCGCCGCGGGATCAGCCCGGTGGGGTGGGCTGGTGCGGCAGCAAGGCCATTGTGCCAGCTTGGGCGTGATGGCGCTTCGGCCAGGGCCTTTCAGGCGAGCCGTAGAGACGAATCGGCCCGCTGCGCCACCGATCGTGGATCAGTGGTGCAGCGGGCCGTGACGTGAGTCAAACCGCGAGGCGGACTTCGCGCGCTTCGCGCTGGTGCTTGTCGCAGACTTTTTCTCGATGCTTGCGCAGCTGGCAGAGCAGCTTATCGAACATCACATCGATGGAGACGTACATATCGGTTTCAGCGGCTTCGGCGTGCAGGGTGGCGCCGGTGGTGGCCAGGGTGCCTTCGACAAACTGCTGCAGCTTGTCGACGGACATGACGACGGAGAGGCTGATCAGCCGGTTGTCCAGTCGCGTGAGTTTGTCGAGCTTGGCAGTGACGTGGTCCCGTAAGGCCTGAGTGACTTCAATATGCTGACCGCTGAGTTGGAATTGCATGGGCGCCTCCTCTACTTGGTGCATTTGCCGCATTTCGCGGCGGGTGCGATACGAAGCTGTCATGCGGCAGCGACGTATCGTTTTTCACTCTCTACAGGTATGTGGACGTCTCGGGCATGGACAAGTTCCCCTCACTGGTTCGCGATCAGTCAGTTGGCGCGCTGACGTTCGCTGGAGCTGGGTATGCGCAGGCCTTCGCGGTATTTGGCGACGGTGCGGCGGGCAACCTGGATGCCTTTGCGATGAAGTTCCTCGGCGATGGCCTGGTCGGACAGGGGTTTGCGCGCGTCTTCGGCGCCGATCAGCTTGCGCAGCATGGCCTGGATCGCGGTGGCCGATGCGCTGCCGCCGTCTTCGGTGGAGACGCCGCTGGAGAAAAAGTATTTCAACTCGAACGTACCACGCGGCGTATGCAAATATTTGCGCGTGGTCACACGGGAGATGGTCGACTCGTGCATGCCGACTTCTTCGGCCACTTCGCGCAGCACCAGCGGGTGCATCGCTTCCGGGCCGTAGTCGAGAAAGGCGCTCTGCCGCCGCACGATGACTTCGGCGACCTTGAGCAAGGTTTCGGCGCGCGATTCAAGGCTCTTGATCAGCCAGCGGGCCTCCTGCAGCTGGCCGCGCATCCAGCTGGCGTCTTCGCCGCGGGCGCGGGCGATCAGGCCGCAGTAGTGCTGGTTGAGCCCCAGCTTGGGCTGGCAGTCGGCGTTGAGGCTGACGCGCCAGCGGGTGCCGTCGCGCAGGGCGTAGACGTCGGGCGCTACATATTCCACCGGCGTGGCATCGAGCGCGGCGCCGGGACGCGGGTCGAGGCTGCGGATGAGCAGGGCGGCCGAGACCACGTCGTCTTCGGTCACGCGCAGGCGCCGGGCCAGGCGCGCACGGTCGTTACGCGCCAGCAGCTCCAGTTCGGTATCGACAATGCGCAGCGCCAGATCACGATGCGGCGTGTCGGGGGCGAACTGCTCCAGCTGCACGCGCAGGCAGTCGCGCAGGTCCAGGCTGCCCACGCCGGCCGGGTCGAAGCCCTGCAGCCGCCGCCGGACCACATCCAGTTCGTCGACGCTGGCCTTGAAGCCTTCCGGTAGCGCGCTCAGCAGCGTTTCCAGGCTTTCGCCGAGATAGCCGTCGGCGTTGATGGCATCGATCAGCACGGCGGCAATGGCGTGCTGCCGAGGGTTGAGCGAGGCCATGTTGAGCTGCCACAGCAGATGCTGCTGCAGCGTTTCGGGCGCGGCGTTTTGCGGTTCGAAATCGTCGTCACCACGCGAGGCCGTGCTGCTGCTCTTGCTGCCGAGACTGCTGCTGGAAAAATCGATCGGCGACTCCGCCGCGCCGCCGCCGTCGGCCCATTCGCCGGCGGGGTCGTCGTTGCTGTGGTCGTTTTCGGTGCCGGCGGCTGCGCTGGGGCGTTCCGGGTGGGTGTAGTCGGTATTGGTATCGGCGTCTTCGCCGTCGGCCGCCTCGACGTCATCGCTTTCTTCAGCGAACTCGAGCAGCGGGTTGCTCTCGGCGATCTGGCGCAACTCCGCTTCCAGTTCCAGCTGCGACAGCTGCAGCAAGCGGATCGCCTGCTGCAGTTGCGGCGTCAGGGTCAGCTGCTGATGAAGGCGAAACTGGAGAGCAGGTTTCATGCCAGCCGGATCGAGGGAACTCGCTGACATCCTAACGCGTGGCTGCGGATGCGGCCATAGCCGCGTGCCAATGGTGAAACGCGCAGCTGTGACCGACGCCTCAAAGACGGAATTCGCGACCCAGATAAACCTCGCGCACCTTCTCGTCGGCCAGGATATGCGCCGGCGTGCCGCGCGACAGCACTTCGCCGTCGTTGAGGATATAGGCGCGGTCGCAGATGCCGAGCGTTTCGCGCACGTTGTGATCGGTGATCAGCACGCCGATGCCACGCTCCTTGAGATGCCGCACGATGCGCTGGATTTCGCCGACCGAGATAGGATCGACGCCGGCGAAGGGTTCGTCCAGCAGCATGTAGCGCGGCTGGGCGGCCAGCGCACGAGCAATTTCCACCCGTCGCCGCTCGCCGCCGGACAGGCTGATGCCCTTCTGGTCGGCGATATGGCCAATCTTCAATTCATCGAGCAGGCTTTCCAGTTCGCTGGCGCGCTGCTGCTGGCTCAGGCCGTCGCGCAGTTCCAGTACGGCCAGAATGTTGTCCGACACGCTGAGCCGGCGGAACACCGACGCCTCCTGCGGCAGATAGCCAATGCCCAGCTTGGCGCGCGAGTGCATCGGCAGGCCGGTGATGTCCTGCTTGTCCAGCTTGATGCTGCCCGCATCGGCTTCGATCAGCCCGACCACCATGTAGAAGCAGGTGGTCTTGCCCGCGCCGTTGGGGCCGAGCAGCCCGACCACTTCGCCCTCGCGGATGGAAAACGCAAAGTCGCGCACAACCTTGCGCGCCTTGAAACTTTTTTGCAGACCTTCGGCAGAGAGCATCGCTTATGGCTGCTTCGATGAGGCGGCAGGCGCGGGCGCGGCGCCGGGCTGCGGCTTGGGCAGGATCACCATATGCACCTGGCCATCGCTGCCGCTGGTGCCGGTCATCTGCTGGGTCTGGGTGTTGTAGGTGAGCTTGTCGCCGTGCGATTCGCCGCGGCCCTGCTGATGCACCACGGCGTTGCCGGTCAGCACCGCGATGCCGTTGATGTTGTCGTAGTCCAGCGTGTCGGCGTCGCCGGTCATCAGGTTGCCGGCATCGTCGATCTGCTCGATGTGCGCCAGCTTGCCCGGGGCAGCCGTGACATGGATGTGGCTGATCTGGGTGTTGGCATCGATGCTCACCAACCCCTTCGCGCCGGTCATCTTCAACGTGCCCTGTGTTGCGGTCACGTTGCCGGTGAGCGTGGTGACGGAGTTGGGCGTGTTGAAACCATCGATGGATTTGGCATCCAGGTTCATGTTCTTTTGCCGATCATCCTGTCGAGCCATCGCTGGCTGCAGTGCGAGCAGGCTTAGGAGCAGCAGGCCGACCAGAGGGCGGTTTGGGTGTGCGCGGCGGGAAGGTGATGTGGGAAGCATCGAGCAGCTCCAGATGGTTGTCGTTGAGACTGGCACGCATGCCGATCCCGCGCATTGTACGTTGGCCCTGCACGATATTCGCCGGTTCAGCCGTTTCCATGCGCTGTTCCTTCGGCCAGGCCGTCACTTCGGACGTGTGCATGGTCGTTTCGGCCTGGGCGATGCCCTTGGCATCGGTGAACGCCGGGCGGTGCAGATAGACCGGCCCCTGCAGCTTGAGCAGGGTGCCTTCCTTGTTGACCCAGCCGTACAGCGAGTTGCCGTCCCAGTCGGGCAGGCCGGGAACCTTGGGCGGCAGCTGGAAGGTGGGCGTATTGAGATAAAGCGATTCGTCGCCCTCGCGCCGTTCGATATGCGGCGACTGCAGGCGCATGCTCTGCTTGCCCAGCACGTCGTACTCGGTGACGTGGCTGTTGATCAGCGTGTAGCCCGAGCGCGGCGGGCCGACAAAATCACTTGGCGCAACGGCCGGCCCGATCCACCACAGCACCAGCTGGCCAGCGCCGCCCAGCAGGGCGATGGCCAGAGTGGCGGCAAGCAGCCCCCGATCACGCAGATAGCGACGGATGCTCAATGGGACGGCACCGCGGCAGCGTCTTTGCCCTGCGCATGCAGGATCAGGTCGCAGACTTCGCGCGCCGCACCGAGTCCGCCGCTTTTCGCAGTCTGCCAGTGCGCCTGTTCGGCCACCACCGGATGCGCGTTGGCCACCGCCACGGCCAGCCCGGCCAGCCGCATCGGCGGGATGTCGGGCAGGTCGTCGCCGACGAAGGCGGCCTGCTCGGCGGTGAGATGGAGCGCGTCCAGCAGTTCGAGCAGACACGCCGCTTTGTTTTCCTGTGCCTGGTAGACGTGCTCGATGCCGAGCTCTTCGGCGCGCAGCGCCACCGGATGGCTGATCCGCGCGCTGATGATCGCGACCACCACGCCGTTCTGCTTCAGCCGCTTCAGGCCGAGCCCGTCGTGCACGTGAAACACCTTCGTTTCGCGGCCGTCTTCGCCGTACCAGAGCCGACCGTCGGTCAGCGTGCCGTCCACGTCGAACACGGCGACGCGGATATTGGCCGCGCGGGCGAGGATGTCGGCAGGGATGTCGGTAAGGTAATTACTGGGCAT
>CBAAAD010000083.1:0-9172 GCA_964658785.1 uncultured Methylobacterium sp. | reverse complement strand
AGAACGGGGACAAGATCAGGGGCAAAGGACGAAGATCAAGAGCCTAGTCGAAAACAAAGCTCAGCTGTCCGGGCAATCACGAAACGAAGCCATGCACTGAAGCTGTGAAAAACAATCGTTCCCCGTTCCCCGTTCCCCGCCACTCCTCACATCGTGTACCGAATATCCGTATCCGCGCGCAGCGCCGCGTGTGCGGCTTCGTACTGTTCGCGGCTCTCGCAGCGGATGCTGACGGTGACGGAGACGAAGTTGCCCTCGCCAGACTGCCGGTGCCGCACGGTCTCGTGGAACACATGCAGGCCGGCGCGCTCGAGCAGCTGCGGCACATGGGTGGGCAGGTTGGCGCTGGCCTTGCCCACGGCGGTGATTTCGAACTCCCCGGGAAACTGGAAGCCCTTGCCTTCCTGCTTGGCCTTGCTGAAGTCGATCGGTTCCATCACTTGCTACCTGGGGCGGGTTCACTGGTGGTCTTGCTGCTGTGGAACCAGAGCAGAATGCTGTCCCACAGACGGCCAAAGAAGCCGCACTGCGGCGCATCGTTCAGGGCGATCAGCGGAATCGTCTGCACCGGCTGATCGGCCAGCGTTATGCGCAGCGTGCCGACCTGCTGGCCTTTCTTGAACGGTGCAATCAGCGTGGACGGAATATCCATCGTCGCCTTGAGCTTGTCGTAGTCGCCGCGCTTGACGGTGACCTGCACGTCTTCGGCCACGCCGATCGGCAGCTGGTTCGCTTCACCCTTCCAGAGCTTTGGCGTTGCCAGCGGCTTGCTGGCGTCGTAGAGCTTGTGCGTTTCGTAGAACCGGAAGCCGTAGCTGAGCAGGGCCATCGCCGAATCGGCGCGCGCCTTTTCGCTGCTCGCGCCCATCACGATCGCGATCATGCGCGAGTCGCCCTGCTTGGCCGATGCGGCGAGGCAGAAACCGGCGGCGGCGGTGTGGCCGGTCTTGATCCCGTCGACGCTGGGATCGCGCCACAGCAGCGTATTGCGGTTGCCCTGCTTGATGCCGTTCCACTCGAACTGCTTGATCGCCGAAATGGCGTAGTCGTCCGGGAAGTCGTGGATCAGCGCGCGCGACAGAATCGCGATGTCGTGCGCGGTGGTGTAGTGATTGGCGATCGGGTAGCCGGAGGCGTTCTCGAAATTCGAGTTGACCATGCCGAGCTGCTTGCCATACGCGTTCATCAGGCCGGCGAAGGCGTCTTCGGAACCGGCGGTGTGCTCGGCCAGCGCGATGGCCGCATCGTTGCCGGACTGAATGATCAGGCCGTACAGCAGGTCCTTCAGCGGCACCTGGCTGTTGAGCTTGAGGAAGCTGGTCGAACCGTCGGTACCCGCACCGCCGCCGCGCCAGGCGCGTTCGCTGATGGTCACCGGGTCGGTCATGTGCACCTTGCCGTTGGCCACTTCGGCCGACACCACGTAGTCGGTCATGATCTTGGTGATCGAGGCCGGCTCCACGCGCAGGTCGGGTTCTTTCGAGGCGAGAATCTGGCCGGTGGCGTAATCCATCAGCACCCAGCTCTTGCCATCCACATCCGGCGGCGGCGGCACATGCGTCGGGCACTACCGGCCGCGGCACGGGCGAAGGGCGCGGTGGTGGTGTCTGCGCCACGGCGACGCCGAGCAAAAGGGTCAAAGCAGCAAACGGAACCAGGGTGCGGCGCAAAAAATTCATCGTTCTAGGTTGTCCAGTCTTTGAATGGCGAGGCCACGCAGGCGTCGGCATGAATAACGAGCTAAAAGGGGTGGAAATGTCCGCTCAGTCTACCGCGACACGTGGCCGCGGCAGACCCATATGGGTGATCTGGTCGCTGACCCGATCGGAGCTGTCCACGTCCGGCAGCGGCCCGAGCCGCACGCGATGCATCGTGTGGCCGCTGATTTCAGCATCCATCACCTGCACCGGAGCAAAATTGGCCGCGCGCAGCCGCTGCGCGACCTGTTCGGCATTGGCCGTGTCGGAGAACGCGCCGACCTGCAGATAGATACCCGGCAGCTTGCCCGGCGGTGCCGCGGGCGGCGGCGGCGGCAGATCGCGTACCGGCTCGCCCGGATCGATGCCGCGCACCTCGACCAGCCCGGTACCCTTGGGCCACACGCCGATTTTCACCGCAGCGACATACGAAAGATCGATCACCCGATCCTCGTGAAAAGGCCCGCGATCATTCACGCGCACGATCACGCTCTTGCCGTTGGCGAGGTTGGTCACGCGCGCGTAGCTTGGCAGCGGCAGCGTCTTGCTGGCCGCGGTGAAGCCGTACATGTCGTAGTTTTCCAGGCTCGACGTTTTATAGCCGTGGAACTTGCTGCCGTAGAACGAGGCAATGCCGCGCTCCACGTAGCCGCGCGCCGAGGGCAGCACGGTGTAGGTGCGGCCAAGCACCGAATACGGTGACTTGTTGCCGTACAGCGCGCGCGGCTCGACCTTGGGCACCGGCTCGATCAGGTTGCTAATGTCCGGCGGCGGCCCGTCGGGAATGCTGTCGTCGTTATCGCGATAGCGGCTGCTCTGCGATTTGCTGGTGTCATCGTTGAAGGTGCTGCCGCTGCCGCCTTGACGGCTGCTGCCGCTGCGGCTTGCAGGAGAGCTGGACGAAACCGGCGCACCGGGGCCGATGCTGCGTGGCGCGCTGCGGCTGGGCCTGGCTTTCGATCCGCTGCAGCCGGTCAGCAACAGCGGCAGCAGCAGACTCGTCGCCAGCAGCGCGGTCGCGTGACGCCGTGCCGTGGCCGCACCGCTTTCGGTCATTGTGCCGGGCCCGCCTGCACACCGGCAGCAATCGCCTTGGCCAGCTGATCAACCGCCATCGCGTACAGCGGGCTGCGGTTGTAGCGCGTGATCACGTAAAAGTTCGGGAAGGTGAACCAGTACTCGGGGCCGTTCTCGCCCTGCAGCGTCTGCAGGCTGACCGTCTGGCCCGGATTCACCGGCTGCAGCGGCGCGTAGCCCCACGCTTCGAGCTGTTCCAGCGGCCACTGCGGCTGGGCATCCTTGACCGTGATCGGCCTGGGCGCCGCGTCCGGCTGCGCGCGCATGGCGACCTCGCCACCGCTGACCCAGCCGTGCCTGGCGAAATAGTTGGCGACGCTGGCCAGAATATCGGGCAGCGAATTCTTCAGGTCGATATGACCATCGCCGTCCTCGTCCACTGCAAAATCGCGAATGCTCGATGGCATGAACTGCCCCCAGCCCTGCGCGCCGGCATACGAGCCGGTGAGCGTGTCGATCGGACCGGCCAGGTGACTATCGGGCAGCTCCAGCAGCGTCTTCAGCTCGCCGCGGAAAAAAGGCGCGCGCGGCGGGTAGTACAGGCCCAGCGTGACCAGCGCATCGAGCACCTTGTACTTGCCGGTGATGCGGCCATAGAAGGTTTCCACGCCCACGATCGCCACGATGTACTGTGGCGCCACGCCGTACTGGCGGCCGATCTGCTCGACCAGCGCGCGGTGCTCGCGATAGAACGCGATGCCGTCGTTGATGCGCTTGTCGGTGAGAAAGATTGGCCGGTACTCACTCCACGGCTTGGCCTCGGCCGGGCGGCCCATCGCATCGAGGATGCTCTGCTTGCGCTGCGCGCCGTCGAGCAGCGCACTGATGGCCTGCGGACTCTTGCCGGTATCGCGCGCCACCTCGCGCACCAGCGCATCCTGCCCCGGATGCGTTTGGGCCAGCGCAGGCGACGACGCGGCAGTAAAGGACAGCGTTAGCGCGGCGGCGAGCCGAACAGGCAGCGAGGTGAAACGCGACGCAAAAATAGGGGTCATGCGGAATAGTCTTTGGCGTTGAAGCAGCATCGTCGAGAGCCTAACACGCGTGCACAACGTGTCCGCCGCGTCGAATGCGGCGGCTACGCGTGTATTCACTCGTGCATCTTGCGGTTGGCGTGGATCGACATCAGCACGCCGAAACCCACCAGCAGCGACACCGCCGACGTGCCGCCATAGCTCACCATCGGCATGGGTACGCCGACCACCGGCAGCATGCCGGCCACCATGCCGCCGTTGACGAAAACGTAGACGAAAAAGCTCATGCCCATCGCGCCGGCCAGCAGGCGCGAGTAGGTGTCGCGCGCTTCCATCGCGATCCACAGGCAGCGGCCAATAATGAAGGCATACAGCACCAGTAGACCGATCACGCCAACCAGACCGAATTCTTCGGAGAACACCGCAAAAATGAAATCTGTCGTGTGCTCGGGCAGAAAATCCAGCCGCGACTGCGTACTCTGCTGGAAGCCCTTGCCGAACATGCCGCCGGAGCCCACCGCGATCTGCGACTGGATGATGTGCCAGCCGTTGCCCAGCGGATCGGACTCCGGGTTGAGCAGGGTCAGCACGCGGTCGCGCTGATACTGATGCAGAAAATGCCAGGCCACCGGAATCATGCCGCCCACCGCCGCCACGATCAGACCAATGCGCCACCACGCCATGCCCGACAGAAACAGCGCAAACGCGCCGGCCGCGGCCACAAGAAGCGCCGTGCCCAGATCCGGCTGCTTGGCGATCAGCGCCACCGGAATGCCAATCAGCAGCCCCACCACGCCAATATCTTTCCAGCTCGGCGGCAGCTGGCGCGGGTGCAGATACCACGCAACCATCATCGGCATGGTCAGCTTCAGCAGTTCGGACGGCTGAAAGCGCATCACGCCCAGGTTGAGCCAGCGGTTGGCGCCGCGGCCTTCGCCCAGCACCGCCACCACCACCAAAAACGCCGTGCTGGCCAGATACAGCCAGGGCGTCCAGTTACGCAACATGGACGGCGGTATGCGCGAGATCAGCAGCAGCAGCACGGCGCCGAGCACGAAGCGCGCCGCCTGCCCGCCCACCATCGCCATGCTGCTGTCGCTGGCGCTGTACAGCGTGACCAGACCGACGCCAGCCAGAAGTAACAGCGCGGCAGCCAGCGGCAGATCGATACGCGGCCGGGTGAGAATGCGGCGAAGAAAACGCTGCATGCGTATCGCCATCGTGTCGATCATGGGCCGTCACCGCTGCTGGAGCTTTCTACCGGCATGTCTTCCATGTCTGGATCGACGGTGCTGTTCGGCGCTGGGAGGGACTGCTCAGGTGGTGCGATGTCTGGCGGCGCCGTCTTACCCTGTATCACCAACCATGAGTCAAATATCTTGCGTACGATCGGGCCTGCGTCAGCAGCGCCCCATGCGCCAGACTCAAGCATGGCGACGGCCGCAATTTTCGGATCCTCCGCTGGCGTATAGGCCTCGAACCATGCTCGATGGCGCGCCGCCAGATGGGCCGAACTCTTATTGGTGTCGTAAGCATCGGAGGTTCGCGAGAAGCGTTCAGCAGTACCGCTTTTGCCCGCGATTACGTAGGGAAAGCCGGTGAAGATGCCGCCCTTGCTGCCAGTGCCTCCGGTAATCACCGCCCTCATGCCTTGATCGACCACATTCCAGTCCGCGGGTTTCTGGATCAGTGACGGCCCGGTAGGTGGGTTAGCCAGCATTTGCATCTGCGCAGCTCCGTTGGCCCGGGTCGCCATCACCACCCGTGGCTGATAGGGCATGCCGTGGCCGGCGAAGGTCGCCACTGCGTGACCCAGCTGCAGCGGCGTCACTTCCCAATAGCCCTGGCCGATGCCGGCAATAACGGTTTCACCGGGAAACCAACCGAACTTGCTGTGCTTCGCCTTCCATTCTCGCGATGGCAGTATGCCTTTGGATTCGCCCGGCAAATCGATGCCCGTCTTGGCGCCGAAGCTGAAACGGCTCATCCAGTCGCTCAGACGATCGATACCTAGATCAAGCGCCAGTTTGTAGAAATACGTGTTGGTAGACATCTCGATCGCACGCACCATGTTGACCGTGCCGTCACCACCACGCGTATCGTCGCGATAGCAGCGCTTCTGCCCGGGCAGGCAAAACTGGCCGGTCGACAATACGGTGTCCTGAGGGCGGCGTACGCCGTACTCGAGGCCACCGAGCGCAAGGAACGGCTTCACCGTGGATCCCGGCGGGTAAACGCCTTGCAGGGCGCGCACCGTCAGCGGTCGATCCGGCGCGTCGTTCAACGCCTTGTAGTCGGCCCCGCTGATTCCGTTGACGAACAGATTAGGGTCGTAGGTCGGCACGCTCACCAACGCCAGCACCTGGCCGTTGCGCGGATCGATCGCCACGGCTGCACCGGGTCGGCCATCGAACGCGGCCATGGTGGCCTTCTGCATGCGCACATCAATGCTGAGATAAAGATTTTCGCCAGGCGTCGGCGGAACGGTCTTCAGCACGCGCTGCGTTTGCCCATCGGCGTTGACCTCGACCAGCTCGTAGCCCGGCTTGCCGTGCAGCACGTCTTCGTAATAGCGCTCCAGACCCGTGCGCCCGACGTGGCTGGTGCCCTTATATTCATCAGGATCGAGCCGATCCAGATCATCGGCATCGATTCGACTGACATAGCCGACCACGTGCGCAAACAGCGGACCCAGCGGATAGTGTCGCGTCAGATAGGGCACGACGGCGACGCTGGGAAAGCGCCAGCGGTTGACCGCAAACCGGTCGATTTCATCTTCAGTCAGATGCAGCTTCAGCGGCACGCTGTCGAAACGCCGGCTCTGCGCGAGCTGCTTCTTGAAGGCATCGATATCGTCCTGACCCAGCGGCACCACGGTGCCCAGCTCGTTGAGCATGGCCTGCATGTCTGGCACTTTTTCCGGAATCACTTCGAGCCGGAACGCCGGCACGTTGTCGGCAAGCAGCACGCCGTTACGATCGTAGATCAGCCCGCGCGCCGGCGGAATCGCGCGCGGTTTCACGCTGTTATTGGTCGAGCGCGTCACGAACTCGTCGTGGTGGGTCACCTGCAAAAAGTGGAAGCGCGTCACCAGCAGACCAAAACTCAGCAGGATCAGCAGAAAACCCGCCACGGCGCGGCGCTGGAACAGCGCGCTTTCGCCACGGGTATCCTTGAATGACCGCCTGAGCTTCATCGGTACGCCATCACATGGGCAGCCGGATCACCCCGCATCTCACTGAATCCGCAGGCGCGCGCGCAGATCGTCGAGCAGCAGAAACAGGAACGGCCACAGCAGCGCGCCCACGAACGGTGAAATCCACCAGCTTGCCGGCGGCAGCGACGCGCCGGACAGCACGCGCACGACAAGCAGCAGGACGCGGTCGTTCAACAGCAGCGCCAGGACGGCCAGCGTCTGCTGCCACATGGGGAAAAAGCGCAGGCGCGAACGGAAGCGCAGCGCGATAAACACCAGCGCGCACAGGCGCATGGCCTGCTCGCCCAGCACCACGCCGTTGAGCAGATCGGCAACCAAACCGAGCGCAAAGGCCATGCCCAGCGTGACGCGATCCTCCGACTCCAGGCACCAGTACAGCAGAATCAGGCCCGGCCAATACGGTTTGAACGGCTCCAGCACGCCCGGCAGCGGCACCAGCATCGACACCAGCGCAAACGCCAGCGTGCCGATGAACCACCAGCGGCTCAACCGCTGCTGCCGGCTCACGGCGGTGCTCCGCTGCTGGCAGCAGGCGCCGGCATCGCTGTTTTTTTGAGGAACGCACCCGACTGGCTGGACGCCGCGGCAGGCGCGGCTTCGACCGGCGGCGCCAGATTGGCCGGCGGCCCCATCGGCGAGACGGGTGCGGGCGGGCCATCCGGCTCGGCCTGATCGTGCAGCAGCAGCACGTCTTCGCTGCGATCAATGTCTGCGGCTGGATCGGCCTGCGCCGCCTGAAACATGCCGGTGGCAGAGGGCGCCACCGAGCGCACGTCACCGACCGGGAACCCGGGCGGAAAGCGGCCACCGAGCCCGGATGTCAGCAGGTGGTCGCCAACGCGCACATCGGCCGCCAACGGAATATTCGGCAGGCTCAGCTGACCGCCCTCGGACGAACCGTAGGCCACCGTGCGCAGGCCCGTGCGCTCGATCGTCACGGGAATCGCGTGGGCGGGGTCGGTGATCAGCATCACTACCGAGGTGGTCGGCAGGACTTCCTTGATCTGCCCCATGATCCCGTGCGCGTCGATGACCGGCTGGCCGGCTTTGACGCCGTCGCGTGCGCCGACATTCAAGGTGAGCTGATAGCGGTAGGCACCCATATCCACGCCGATCACGTGCGCCAGCTGCACATTCAGTTCAAGGCTGTGTTGGGTATCGAGCAACTGCTTGAGGCGTTCGTTCTGCACGGCCACCGCGCTCATGCGATTCAACTTGGCATTGGCCAGCAGCAGGTCTTCGCGCAGGCGCTGGTTCTGCTCGGTCAGTCGCTGGCGATCGGCGAAAGCTACGCTTGCCGTCCGGATGCCAACCGACGGCAGACCCGCCAGGCGGTACACCGGCTCGATCACGATGGAGGCCGTGTAGCGGATGCGCCACAGCCAGCCGTTGCGATGGTCGAGCACCATCAGCACCATCGCCAGCGCGAGATAGAAGATCAGCCGCAGCGTGCCGGCGGCGTTGCCAGCGAACAGAGGCGAGGATTCGTCGCGCGCGCGCGCCATGGCCGCCCCTGACTACCGCGTCTTATTCGGGTGCGAAGAAATCGCTGCCGTGCTGATCGATCAGCTCCAGCGCCTTGCCGCCACCGCGTGCCACGCAGGTCAGCGGATCGTCCGCCACCTGCACGTGCAGGCCGGTTTCTTCGGAAATCAGGCGATCCAGATCGCGCAGCAGGGCGCCGCCGCCGGTCAGCACGATGCCGCGCTCGGCCACGTCGGAGCAGAGCTCGGGCGGGGTTTGCTCCAGCGCCGACTTCACCGCGGCCACAATGCCGGCCAGCGGCTCGTGCAGCGCTTCGAGAATCTCGTTGGAGTTGATCGTAAACATCCGCGGCACGCCCTCGGCGAGGTTGCGGCCGGAGATCTGGATCTCCTTGACGTCGGTCTGCGGAAACGCGCAGCCGATTTCCATCTTGATCCGCTCGGCGGTGGATTCGCCGATCAGCGTGCCGTGGTTGCGGCGCACGTAATTGATGATGGACTCGTCGAAACGATCGCCGCCGACGCGCACCGACTGCGAGTAGACGATGCCGTTGAGCGAGATCACCGCCACTTCGGAAGTACCGCCGCCGATGTCCAGCACCATGGCGCCGCGCGCCTCATGCACGGGAATACCGGCACCGATCGCGGCGGCCATCGGCTCCTCGATCAGGAACACGTCGCGCGCGCCGGCGCCTTCGGCCGATTCCTTGATGGCGCGGCGCT
>CBAAAD010000082.1:0-9193 GCA_964658785.1 uncultured Methylobacterium sp. | reverse complement strand
CCACGCCGAGGCTCGCCTGCGTCACCACCTCAAAGCCGCTATCGGCCAGTAGCAGGTTGAACTCCGCGAGCTTGCCGGGGTTGCTGCTGGCCAGAACGATTCGTCGCATGGTCACGGTTTGCTATCGCCATCTGGATATCCCATGAGCCGTCGCTGGGACTGATTACAAACCATCCATGCGAAGGTGTTTTCGTCACGACACATTAGTTGTTCGGTGCCTCGCTTTGGAGCGTCGCAGCTATCCATTTCGGGGGCCAGATAGCCTGGCCGCTCTGCGACAGCGGTTTCGGCTACGGGATCTGGTTTTACCGTGATATGCAACGTTAATCCCATCAGTTCCTGACCATGCGTCGAAACATTCTCCGCCGTTAGCGTAATAAGCATGTGGCGTAAGCGAAAATGCCGAATTAGGCCAAATTCGGGGTATGCCGCGCATTTGCCCACAAGATCGGCGCCATGAAATTGACCACGCGAGTACCAGATTGCCGCCTCGTCTTCTGCGAGAAGATCTCCAGCCCAGCCGTCTGGGCGCTCGACAAGTACGCATGCCAATGGCGCGACGTAATTCTCACCGTCACGGTCGCCAGCTTTATCGAGCTGATTCGTGGTGCCGCCGATGCAACGAAGCCAATATAGATTGCCGTTTTTTACGGATCGAATCGGAACACGTTTATCAACCATCGATGAGCTCAGATCGATCTTGATGCGAACATCAAGCGGTTGCACTTCAGTCCATGCTGATGCCGATAGCGATGTCGCATGCAACTGCGTTGCCGAGAACGCAGCGACTAGCCAGAGGACGGTCAGGAGTGCGAATCGCATGTTTCGGTTCTTAACTCGTAAGCGCCGCGCGCTGCGCCAGCACCAGCTCGCCGATGCCCTTTTCGGCCAGCGCCAGCAGCGCGTCCATTTCGTCGCGGCGAAACGCGTGGCCTTCGGCGGTGCCCTGTACTTCGATAAAGCCGCCGCCGTCGTTCATCACGACGTTCATGTCGGTATCGCAGCTGGAGTCCTCGGCGTAATCGAGATCCAGCACCGGCAGGCCCTTGTAGATGCCGACCGAGATTGCGGCGACGGCGCCGACGATAGGGTTGCGCTTGAGGTTTTCGCGCTTCATCAGGTGATTCACCGCGTCGACCAGGGCGATGTAGGCGCCGGTGATCGCCGCCGTGCGGGTGCCGCCGTCGGCCTGGATCACGTCGCAGTCCAGCGTGATGACGCGCTCGCCCAGCGCCTGACGGTTGATGCAGGCGCGCAGGCTGCGGCCGATCAATCGCTGAATTTCCATCGTGCGGCCGCCCTGGCCGCCGCGCGCGGCTTCGCGCTGCGTGCGGGTGTGGGTAGCGCGCGGCAGCATGCCGTACTCGGCGGTGACCCAGCCTTCGCCCTTGCCGCGTAGCCAGTTGGGCACGCGATCCTCGATGCTGGCGGTGCACAGCACGCGGGTGTCGCCGAAGCTCACCAGCACCGAACCTTCGGCGTGGCGAGTGTAATGACGTTCAATGGTGACGCTGCGCAGCTGGTCGCTGGCGCGGCCGCTGGGGCGGGTAACTGCATTCATGAAGGGGTTCGCTTAGGATCGCCGGGTAAAGCAGGGCGGGGTTGGAAAGTTTACCATTGCGTTCCCTCACGACGCCTGGATGTCACTCATATGATCCGCAGCATGACGGCGTATGCCAGCGCTGAAACGACCGGACCGGCAGGCACGCTCAGCTGCGAGCTGCGCACGGTCAATCATCGGTATCTGGAACTGAGCCCGCGCCTGCCGGACGAACTGCGCGGCTTCGAGTCGCTGCTGCGCGAGCGCATTGCGGCCAAGCTGTCGCGCGGCAAGCTGGATATCACGGTGCGCCTGCGCGGCAACGATGCGCGCAGCGACAGTCTCAACATCAACGACGCGCTGGTTTCGAAACTGGCCGAGCTGGCCTTGAGCATGCGCACGCGCTTTCCGCAGATGCGCGTCGAGCTGACCGATCTGCTGCGCTTCCCCGGTGTAATGCAGCAGGCAGAGATAGACCCGGAAGCGCAGCAGGCCGCGCTGTTCGAGGTGCTCGATCGCGCGCTTGACGCGCTCACGGCGACGCGCGAGCGCGAGGGCGAAAAGCTCGGTGAGATCCTGCGCGACAAGCTCGACGGCATCGAGCGCGTGGTTGCCGACGTGCGCAGCTGGATGCCGGAAATTCGCGCCGCGCTGCGCACCCGCCTCGAAGGCCGGCTGGCCGACATCAAGCAGCCGATCGAGCCCGGCCGGCTGGAACAGGAGCTGGTGATGCAGATCACCCGCACCGACGTGGACGAAGAGCTGGATCGTCTCAGCACGCATATCAGCGAAACCCGCCGCGTGCTGGGGCTGAAAGAGCCGGTCGGCCGCCGGCTGGATTTCCTGATGCAGGAGTTCAACCGCGAGGCGAACACGCTGGGTTCCAAATCGGTCGACACCCGCAGCACCAACGCGGCGGTCGAGCTGAAGGTGCTGATCGAGCAGATGCGCGAGCAGGTGCAGAACATCGAGTAACGGGTAGCCAATAACCCGATTTGAATAGCCCGATCAGGTCGGCTCGATCACTCTCGCCGATAAGCCTTGTCGCCGGGTTGGCTCAACCGGAAACTGTCAAGGCGTGGACGACGCGGAAGCCGCTGTTGTCACGTATTCGGCCGCGCGGGTTGTTGTTATGGATAGCGTGCCTTGGTCAGCCGTTGCTCCGATACCTTCGAAGCTGACCCTGAGATCGGCAAAGATCCAGCTGGCGCTGATGGCCTCGGCCGACGTGTTCGTGCCGCTCTGTTCGCGCGCTTTGGCCACTGACGTGGGCACGCCATACTTCTTTCTGAGCATGGCGTAGATGGCCTTCTGGGTGTCCCGTCCGCTGGTGCGCACGAGAACGCCCTGCACGGTGCCATCCAGTATGAGTAGCGCAAAGCCGCGAGCATGAATGCCTGGGCCAAGCACAGGTTCTTCGGAGCGGCTGAAGTGGACCGGCAGGGTTTTTGCGCGGCCATCCGCGCTTGTGTCGGCATGGGTCGGGGACTCCATGCAGGTGCTGTCCAGCGTCGGCGACCAGGACCGGCTGTCGAAGAGGCCTTCTCGCGTGGTTGGGCAGGGGATCAGCGTCGGCGGTTGTCCCAGGGTGAACCCCAAAACCTGAAGACCGGGCGCCGATCGCGGTTCTGCGCTCCGGGCGTGCCTGGCCGCCTGCACGGTCGCGGACAGGCTTGCGGCGGCCAGCGCGAACACCAAAAAAAGTCTTGTCTTCATCTCTCGCGCTTTCCCCAGTGAATGGCGACAGCCTAACAAGGCTAAAAGACTGGTCCAATTCACCGCATCTAGCCGGATGCGCAAAGCCAGAGCGCCCGCGGAAGCTTTCGACGCGACGTGACGGCTGGGCACCCGCGTCCAGCCGCTATACTTCGCCGATGAAACCCGCCTCTTCGATGCGCGCTGCCCAACCTCACGTTGAACCGAACCGTTCGCGCGGCAAAACGTCGCGTGGGTTTCTCCTCGCGGCACGGCGCGGGAGCCGATCGGCATGAGCACGGTTGAGCTCGAAGGCACGCTGTTTGTCGTCGCCGCACCGTCCGGCGCGGGCAAGTCGAGTCTGGTCAATGCGCTGCTCGAGCGCGAGCCGGCCATTTCGCTGTCGATCTCGCACACCACGCGCCCGCCGCGGCAGGGCGAGCAGTACGGCCGGCACTACTTTTTCGTGGAGCGTGCGGAATTCGAGCGCGAAATCGGCGAGGGGATTTTTCTCGAGCATGCCGAAGTGCACGGCAATCTGTACGGTACGTCGCGCACCACCGTGCAGTCGCTGCTGGGCGAAGGGCGTGACGTGCTGCTGGAGATCGACTGGCAGGGCGCCGAACAGGTTCGTCGCAGCAAGCCGGACTGCGTCAGCATTTTCATCCTGCCGCCGTCGCGTGCCGAGCTGGAGCGCCGGCTGCGCGGGCGCGGGTCGGACAGCGCCGAGGTGATCGAGCGCCGGCTGCACAACTCGCGCGGCGAAATTGCCCATGCGCACGAGTTCGACTACATCCTGATCAACGATGCCTTCGCCGACGCCCTGGATGATCTGCAGGCCATTGTGCGGGCGGTGCGCCAGCGCAGCGCGCTGCAGTGGCGGCGGCACGAGGACCTGATTGCGGAACTGCTGGCGGCGGACGGCTGAGCGAGAGTTAAGCGGCGCGCGGGTATTCATGGTCTTCGCACGGCTCTTCGGCTACCTTGAACGCCTTCCTATTGCCGTTTTTTCCCCATGACCGATCCCGTACGCACCGAGCCTGATGACCGCACCCTGGTGCGCGTGCGCGGTCTGACCACGGTGCTCAACGGCAAGACCATTTTTGACAAGCTCGATCTGGATATCCCGCGTGGCAAGGTCACCGCCATCATGGGCCCCAGCGGCACCGGCAAAACCACCCTGCTAAAGCACATTACCGGGCAGATGCGCCCGGACGCCGGCCAGATTCTGGTCGACGGAAAGAACGTGCCGGAGCTGTCGCGCGAGGCGCTGTACAAGCTGCGCGAGGGCATCGGCTACCTGTTTCAGAACTCGGCCCTGCTGACCGACTTCAGCGTGTTCGAGAACGTGGCCTTTCCGCTGCGCCAGCACACCCGGCTGCCGGAAGTGCTGATTCGCAACGTGGTGCTGCTGAAGCTGCAGGCAGTCGGCCTGCGCGGCGCGGCGGAGCTGATGCCGAACGAACTCTCTGGCGGCATGGCGCGACGCGTGGCGCTGGCGCGCGCGATTGTGTTCGACCCGATGCTGATTCTCTACGATGAACCCTTCGTCGGCCTTGACCCGGTCGCTTTGAACCAGGTGCTGAAATTGATCCGTACGCTCAATGAGACGCTCGGCATCACCAGCGTGCTGGTGGCGCACGAAATCGAGGCGGTGAAGCAGGTCGCCGATCATGTGTTCCTGATCGCCAACGGCAAGGTCGTGGCGCAGGGGAATCCGAAAACCATCGCCAACGACGGTTCGCCATGGACACGGCAGTTTTTCGGCGGTGGCGCCGATGGCCCGGTGCCATTTCAGTATCCGGCCGGTGATTATTCGCAGGCGCTGGGCTTTCCGGGAGCGGCCAAGTGAGCGCCCGTCCGGTACCGAGCCGTAACGCGCTGACCGGTTCGCTGGCCCAGATCGGCGGCTGCGGTCTGTTTCTGCTGACTCTGCTGGCGGCGATTCCGCGCAGCTTTCGCTATGTGCGCGAAACGCTGCGCCAGATATGGTTCGTTGGTGCGATGAGTCTCACCATCATCATGGTCTGCGGCCTGTTTGTCGGCATGGTGCTGATGCTGCAGCTGTATCACGTGCTGTCGATTTTCGGCGGCACCTCGGCCAGCGGCATGGTGGTGGCGCTGTCGGTGTATCGCGAGCTGGGGCCGGTGGTCACCGCGCTGCTTTTCGCCGGTCGGGCCGGCACGTCGATCACCGCCGAGATCGGCCTGATGCGCGCCACCGACCAGATCGACGCCATGGAAATGATGGCGGTCGATCCGATCGCCTATGTCGGCACGCCGCGCTTTCTGGCCGGGCTGATCGCGATGCCGCTGCTGTGCTGCGTGTTCTGCGCCATGTCGGTGCTCGGTGGCCATCTGGTCGGCGTGACCTGGCTGGGCATCGATAACGGTACGTTCTGGTCGAATATGACCGCGGTGGTCGATCTACGCACCGATATCGTCAACGGCGTGCTGCTGAAAAGTCTGGCGTTCGGCGCCGTGGTGACACTGATTGCGGTGTACCAGGGCTTCACCACGCCGCCGACCAGCGAGGGCGTGGCCTACGCCACGACGCGGACCGTGGTCGCTTCGTCGATCGCCATTCTGGCGCTGGACTTCGTTCTCACCGCGTTTCTGATGTGATGGCCGCCATGCATCATTTCGTTTTTTCTCAGCCCCTATTTTTCCATCGTCTATCGAGGATCGTGCCGTGAGCCAACCGAGAAACTCCTATGCCGTCGGCACCGGCCTGTTCATCGTGCTGGGTTTTGCCGCGCTGGTGTACCTGGCGACCCAGACCACCTCTGTCGCCAACACCCAGCACGGCGCCAGCTATATTGTCGATACCCACTTCGCGAACATCGGCCAGCTGAAAGAGCGCGCCCCGGTAAAGATTGCCGGCGTGCGCGTTGGTCAGGTGCAGTCGATCACGCTGGCATCGGGCGCCGAGGTGGCGGATGTGAAGCTGGCGATCGACAAGAACTACGACAAGATTCCGCTCGATTCGGTCGCGACCATCTTTACCAGCGGCCTGCTGGGCGACCAGTACGTGGGCATCGTTTACGGCACGTCAAAGAAGACGGTGGCCGAAGGCGGCACGCTGGCGCTGACCAAGCCGGCCGAGCAGCTGGAGGACATGCTGGGCAAGTTCTTCGGTGCCGGCGGCATGGCCGACAACCTGGGCGGAACCTACAAGGTTACGGCGACCTTCTCGAACGTTGGCACGCTGTCGGCCGGTGCGGCAGTGAAGATGGCGGGCGTCCCGATCGGCAGCGTGCAGTCGGTTGTAGCCGATCCGGTCAAGCTCGATGCCAAGGTCACCTTGGCGATCGATAACCGCTACAACCAGATCCCCGACGATTCCTCGGCGGCCGTGTTCACCAGTGGTTTGATTGGCTCGCAGTTCGTCGCGATCCAGCCAGGCGGTTCACCGGACGCACTCAAGAATGGTGATGAAATGGTACTGACCCAGTCTGCGATGCAGCTGGAGGATTTAATTGGCAAGTTCCTGGTCAACGGTTCCTCGTCCAGTGACAAGAAAGACGCCGGCAACGGCAAAACCGGCGACAAGTCGTCGGACACATCCTCACCCACTACCCCCGCCGGCAAGCAGTAAGCCGGTCATGTCCAAGGAGTTCTCCATGTTGCGCAGACTGGCTCTCGTCACCGCTATTGCTATGGGCACCCTCGTTGCCAGCCCGTCGTTTGCTCAGGACCCGGCGCCTGCCGCCGCGTCCGCCATGCAGACGCCCGAGCAGATCATTCAATCCATTGCCGACCAGCTGGCGACTGCCATCGATGGTCACCGCGATGAATTGAAGCAAAATCAGGACAAGCTGATCAGCATCATCGACGAAGTGCTGCTGCCGCACTTCGACATCGACTACGCGTCGATCCTGGTGCTGGGACAACACGCGCGCGAGGCGACGCCCGCCCAGCGCGAGCGTTTTGCCAAAGCGTTCTATAACTCGATCACCCACCGCTACGCCGAGGGCCTGCTCGACTACACGCGCGGCCGCGTCAAGGTGCTGCCGTTCAGCGGCGACCTCAACGACAAGCGCACGGTGGTTCGCACGCAGGTGGTGATGGACGACGGCAAGCTGGTGTCGATCGACTACGCTTTCCGCAAGACCCACTCCGGCGACTGGAAAGCCTACGATGTGATCATTGAAGGCATCTCCTACGTCACCAACTACCGCAATCAGGTAGACGCCGAAATCCGCAAGAGCGGTATCGACTCGCTGATCACCAACCTGGAAACCAAGGGTGGGAAGGCGTTGGATTCGATGGCAAAGGACACCAAGGGCGGCCAGTGAGCATCCACGCCGATCGCGGTTTTGAGCTCAACACCATGGCGCCGGGCATACTCGGCGTGAGGGGCTTGCTCAATTTCAATACCGCTGCAGCAGCCACTGAGGCGATTGAGGCCGCGCTGTCTGACCCCTCGGTCACGGAGCTCGATCTGGCCGGTGTATCGCATGCCGACAGCGCGGGCCTGTCTTGCCTGGTTACCGTCATGGCAGAAGCAGCAAGAAAGGGGCAGAAGCTGAAAATCGTGCATATGCCCAGCGGGTTGCAGGCACTGGCCCAGGTCGCCGAAGTTGATCACCTGATCGGCTAGCCAGCACGTAGGTTTGGCGGATTCCAGACACAAAAAAGGGGCCTCGGCCCCTTTTTTGTGTTTGTCCGTAATCGGCGCTGCCGATTTACTGGCTGCCCTTGTTGGTCTGACCCGGATGGCTGTTTTCCCACTTGTGCTGCTGATCGAGCAGTTCATCGGGATCAAAGTTCTTGTCGTCCAGACCCTGCATGTGCTGGATCGCGCTATCCGGCGGGTTGCCGTCGTATATGTCGTAAAGACGCTGCTGGCGGTATGCGTCGCGGATGAACACGTAGGGGTCGTAGGCCGAGTTGAGGAAACCCTCTGCATCGATCGCGCGGGCGCGAAGATTGACCAGATAGATCACCTGCGGCAAATACTGCAGGCCGTGGTAGTGATAATTAGACGAAAAATAACTCAGCGGATCGAGGAAGTAGCTGTCCACCGGAATGCGCCAGATATCGCGGCCGGTGCTGGGACCGAACAGCGGCAGCATCAGGTAGTCGCCCTCCGGCAAACCCCAGCGCGCCAGCGTAATACCAAAGTCGTTGTTCTCCAACGGAATGCCGAACTGGCTGGCCGGATCGAGAAAGCCGACAAAACCGATCGTCAGATTGACCACAAATCGCCCCGTACTCTGCACAGCCTGCTTCGGACGGGCTTGCAGCAGGTCATTGACCACCGTGATTGGCATGCGGATATTTGTGAAGAAGTTCGTCACGCCCTTGCGCACTGGTGCGTTGGTCACCTTGCGGTAGCCGACGGCGACGGGGCGGATGATCGCCTTGTCGAGCGAGTCGTTGAATTTGTACGCCTTGCGGTTGTACTTCTCCAGCGGATCGTCGGTGCGCGGCGGCGCGATGGTGGCGCAGCCAGCCAAAAGCACGATCGCCAACAGTAACAACCAGCGGCTCAGGGATACGGATCGGGGCATGGAGGGCATCGGTGCTAGGCATCTTGCAGGCGGGAGGGTGAGCATAATTGTACTCACTAGTTTTATATCTTGCACGGCTTTCAGTGTGCTTTCAGCGTGATCAAGCGTGCGTGTAGGCAGCCGGCCATCATACGCGCTGGATAGATTGCCAGCAAAGCGCCCGCTGGATACACTACTAGGCCGTATAAGTTGTGTATTTTTGAGGATTTCGCATGGCACGTATCACCGTTGAAGACTGCCTCGAGGTGGTCAACAACCGTTTCGAGCTGGTGCTTATGGCTACCAAGCGCGCGCGCCAGCTGGAAAAGGGCGCCGAACCGGCGGTTAATCCCGAACAGGACAAGCCGACGGTGCTGGCCCTGCGCGAGATCGCCGAGCGCCGCATTGATCAGACGATGATCGACCAGATCGATACGGCCGAGCGCGAGCGCGCCGACGCCCT
>CBAAAD010000081.1:7064-9218 GCA_964658785.1 uncultured Methylobacterium sp. | reverse complement strand
GATGCGAGTTGGTATCGCTGACGGACGGATCAGGTCCGAGCAGGCCCGCATCAATCCGGCATGGATTCGAGACGGATCGACGCCGCGATTTCTCTCTCGTCGACGCCGGCGGACTTGTCGTTTTGCGAATGCGTATATTGACGTGGCGAGCAGCCCATGACGCGACGGAAGGCAGCGCTGAAGGCGCTTTCGGACTCGTAGCCCAGCGAGTAGGCGATGACGGAAATGGAATCGCTGGAGCGCTCCAGCCTATCGCCGGCCAGCATCATGCGCCAGCGAACCAGATACTCCATTGGCGGCTCGCCAACGGTTTCCTTGAACTTCAGTGCGAAGGTGGAGCGTGACATGCTGGCACGCTTGGCCAGCGACTGCAGCGTCCACCGATGCGCCGGGTCGGCATGCATGGCATTGATGGCCGCGGCCATTTGCCTGTCTGCCAGCGCGAATAGCCAGCCGACGCCGGCCTGTGGACTCTCCGCCAGGTGCAGTCGCAACGCAAGCACGAGCAGCATGTGACCTAGGTGCTCCGCAACGAGCGAGCCGCCCGGTAACGGCTCGCGCAGCTCGCGCGTCATCATTTCCATCGACGAGCGCAGGGATTCGCGGTCGGATTCTTTTCGAATGTGCACAACCGCCGGCAGCATCGCCAGCAGCACGCTGGCGTGCTGGCCTGCAAAGGTGAAAAAGCCGCCGAGTCCGGTCACCTCGCCGCCGCCGTTCACGATGGCCACGCCACCCTCGCGTGCACTGGAAAATAGCGCGATTGCATCGCTGGGCATCAGAGCTGGATTGCTGGTGAGCTGAAACGACTGTCTTCTCGTCAACAGCACGCAGTCGCCTGGTGTCAGCCGGATCGGATCGTCATCGCCATCGACTGCCAGCCAGCAGGTGCCGGAAAGAATGGCATAGCAGCGGATGCCGTCCAGTGGTGGAAACTGCAGCGACCAAGGCGCAGCGGCGTCCAGGCCACGAAACATGTAGCTGCGGGGCTTCAGGAGCGAAAGCACATCGGAAAGCGGGTCCATTGTTGCTCCGGACGATTGCGACAGGAATCAAGACGCCACAGCGTGGATCGTATCCCTTTGCGTACCTAGAGTTCTCCCACCAGACAACCATGCCGGGTTGTTTAACGCAACGCACGCAGGTGCACGGGAGACAACCATGAAACGACTGCAATACGATAACTACGGTGGCCCAGAAGTGGTACACCTCAGTTCCTATACCTTGCCTGCGCCGCAAGCCGATGAGGTACTTGTGCGCGTAGCGGCTGCTTCGATCAACCCGATGGACTGGAAGATTCGCAGCGGCGAGGTAAAGATGATGACGGGGTCCAAGTTTCCCCGGGCCATGGGGACGGATTTCGCCGGAACCGTGGAGGCGGTCGGCTCGAACGTATCGCGTTTCAAGCCCGGCGATGCTGTTATGGGCACGGTATCGATGAAACGTTCCGGTGCATTTGCGCCCACGCTTATCACCACGCAAGAGCTCGTGGTTAAAAAGCCCGACAGCCTGTCGTTTGTCGACGCGGCGGCCCTGCCCATAGCAGGCACGACCGCCTGGCACGCGTTGATGAAAAGTGCGCGCCTGCAGCCCGGCCAAAAAGTGTTTATCAATGGTGCCGCGGGGGCAGTCGGCCAGGCCGCTATTGCCATCTCGCGCGCTGTCGGTGCCGAGGTGGTGGGCCGCGTCGCGCCGAAGTTCGTCTCGCAAGCGAAGGCCATGGGGCTGAGCCTTGCACTTGATTACACCCAGCCGCTGCCTTCTACGCTGCACGGCACTTTCGATGTCGTGTTCGATGCTCATGGCAGTCTTTCGGTTCGAGACGGAGACCGGCTCATCAAGCACGGCGGCAAGGTGATCGACATAGCTCCAACAAAAACCAAGTTTTTGAAGGCACTCGTATCCCGCTCGCGCCAGTTCGTTTTTGCCGACGTGAAGGCGGAAAACCTTCAGCAGGTTGCCGACCTGGCCAGTACCGGCAAGCTTGCGCTTCCGGTGGTTGAAATCATCTCGCTGGCCGATGCTCCGTCCATGCTCACGGCGCTGGAGCAAGGAAAACGCCTCAACGGCAAAGCTGTTATTGCGTTCTGAAACCGTCACGGCAAACCGCCGCTACACAAGCGTCCAACGAAAGCTGGCGCCTGCTGTGCCGAC
>CBAAAD010000081.1:0-6964 GCA_964658785.1 uncultured Methylobacterium sp. | reverse complement strand
GATGTGCGTGAACCCTCCTGGTGTCCGCATCGCGAGCGGTGATGTTTTACTGGCAGGCGTCGCGTCTGCCCGAAGCTGCGCTCGAACTGTCAAGCGCCGAGATAAATCCATGGATGTTGGACAAGCCGCCAATGCGCCCGTCGCTGAAAGTGGCGCAGGGTGATCACAAGTGATGCGACGACCCCGTTGAAGCAAACTCGCGGATGCCCTTGGCTGACTTCGCTTCGCGTCCTTGGCGCGGACTACGGCTGAGCAAAAAGCCGGCTCCGGATCAGTCATTAACGTTTTTGGAAGTGCCTGTTTTCGTCGCTGAGGATCTTTAACGCGCAGGCTGGTGCCTAGCGTCAATCACCCGCAGCAGTCTGGCCAGTAAACACCGCCAGTTGTGCGGCGAAGGCGCGTTTGAAAGCAGGGCGCGCTTCGGCACGGGCAACATAGGCGACAAGGTTTGGGTATTCGTCCAGCAGGCCCGAGGCTTTCACTCGGAGCAGCACGCCGACCATCATGAGGTCGCCCGCGCTGAATGCGCCATCGAGCCAGTCGGCATGGCCAAGGTGCTCGGACAGTGGCTTCAACCTGTCGCGGATACGATCATGGATAAGCGGCAGACGTTCCTTGCTCCAGGGTTTGTCGCCTTCCATAAATCGGGCGGTGACAAGTTCGAGCATCGGCGGCTCTACCGTGTTGACCGCGACAAACATCCACGCCAACGCACGAGATCGCGCATTCGCATCGTGCGGCAACAGGCCGGCGTGGTGCGCCGCGATATGCCACACGATGGCCCCGGACTCGAACAGCGCCAGATCGGCTTCTTGATACGTGGGAATCTGTCCGAAAGGATGCAGCGCCCGATGCGCGGGTTCCTTCATCGCCGCAAACGAAAGCAGCCGAACCTTGTAAGGCTGGCCCACTTCTTCCAACGCCCAGCGCACCCGCATATCGCGCGCGAGCCCCTGTCCACGATCGGGCGAATGTTCAAAGGCGGTAATGGTGGGGATCATGGCAAGGTTCCTGGCGATAGAATGACGCAATGGAAACCAAATGGCGGAGCGCACGGATTCAAAAGCTGCTTTCTGAGGGCGACTTCGCCTCTGACGCCGCTACTTGAAGGAAGCCCGCAACCACTTCATAGGAATGTCGCTACTAACTTCGCTGGCTCACTACAAGGTTGTAAAATTTCACCTTTACGTCGGGGGAATAAAGTGAAGATTTCCAAAATTTTCTTTTTTACGTTTCTCGTCAATTTGGCGGGCTGTGCACCGCATGCGTTGGTGGTACCTGCTGTTTCTAAGCCAGCACCATCACCAGCACCAGTAACAAGCAGCAATCTGGTGACGCAATCTCAAGCTTTGTCGCCGACTGTGCCGCAAGCTCACGCCTATGATGGTGCTGATGTACGCATGATCAGCATGGGCGTGGTCGAATATCCTGAAGAGGCTCGGCTAGCTCTCATCAGCGGCACCGTTGTGATCCTGACATACATTGGCGCGGATGGCGTACCGACCAGATGTACTGTTGAAAGCCAGAATTTTGTTCAAAATGTTCGCGACAGCGCAGGAAACTTTGTGCCGCAAGGGCCCGTGTACTCGATAACGAGAGAAGACGGCAGCGTCGTTCCACTGGCGGACCTGTTCGACCCGTTGGCCATCAAGGCGATGATGCAGGCGAGATTTGCTCCACGCAGACAATTTGGCGTACCTGTCCCCAGCATTGGGCGTGTCCCTGTTGCCTTTGGTATTGCTTATTAAAAGTTCGGCATTGGCCTATCTTCCCGGTCGACAAGAATGAGGCTGAGATTAAAAAGGCACTGATATGAGCGAGGGGAAAAGCGCATTTTTTGCCATTCCTGTGAAAGACCTAACCCATCGACACAGGCATCAGCCAAATCGTGACAGTTGCTGGGTCCTCACTTTTACGAGGTTGAGGGGCTAAAGCCTGTGCCATTTCTAGCTGACGCCTTTATCACCCTGCGTGGCAGAAGCTATCTGCGCGCTGTTGAAGCTTTGCATGAAGCTTGGTCACCAAGGCGACGAGATTTTCATTTCCACCACGAGCCAGAGAATACGCCACATGTCCGAGACCATTTTCGAAGCCTTGCGAGAGAGCCATAAAATCCAGCGCTCGCTGATGCGCAGCCTGATGCTTTCCAAACCCGGCGAGCAGCGCGTGCAGGTGTTCACCGAGCTTCGCGTGGAGCTTGCCGCGCACGAGGCGGCGGAAGAGCGGTATTTGTATGTGGATATTCTGATGGACGACCGCGGCCTGAATTCGGCGCGCGACGCGCTGAGCGATCACCACAAGATGGACAAGCTCGTCGAACAGCTGCAGACCCTGGATCACAAGGGCCGCAGCTGGACCAGCACAGTGAAGAAGCTCTCTGCTGCGCTACACGATCATCTGCGCGAGGAGGAAAAAATATTTTTCCAGGTGTCCGGCAAGATTCTCAGTGCGACGCAGAAAGCCGCGCTGGCAAAGAAGTACCGGAAGAACTATCAGGAAATGCGCGCGAAGCTTATGGCGGCCTGAGGCATTGCGATAAGCGGGCGCGGTTTTAGCGAAGATGCAAGCGCGTTGGCTGACTTGTTTTGGTGTGGATATACAGGGTGTCTCGCCGCTCATTTCTGTTTGAATCGGGCGCCAAGGCTTGCGACGCAGCAAGATGCGTAGAGAATAAAGTGCCCGCTGGCACAGGCCTATCGGGCAGTCGGTTATCGATCAGCCTAGCGAGATAACACGGGAACATACTGCCGGTGATCGCCGTAATGCTTGCCCTTGGTATCCACGTTGGCGCAGAGCTGGCCTTTTTCGCACATGACCAGATCGGCGTTGTTGTAGGTTTTCATCAAATCAGCGGTGAGCTGGTTTTCCTCAATGACCTTGGTGTAGTGCATCGACAGCCAGATGCCACCACCGAGCAGCAGTAAAAAACAGACGGCCGTGACACCGATAACTTTCCATATCAGCAATCGCTGCAAACTTTGCATTTGCTTGATCTGTTGCGCCAGCGCGTGCGCGGCGTGGCCGAGGTCGTTGCCCGACCTGTCCAGCGTCTGCTGGTAGTCGGCCATGGGGCGGGCAAGCCCGAGCTGTACCTGGCTTGATACCTGGCCGGGTAGCGACTGCATCGATTCACTGGCGGACTGCTTGACGACGGCCGGCAGTTGCTGGGTGAGTTTCTGCAGTTCTTCCGATGAGGTCAGCAGGCGCTGGTCGATCTCATCGCAGCGTCGTTCGAACTGCTCCATCAAGGCGGCGGTCTTGCTGATCAGTACGCTCAGTTCGTCTTCTTGCATCGTTCTGCGTTCCTTGCTCAATCAAGGCGGATGGGATGGCTAGCGCTGCAATGGGCTGGCGCCGGCTCCCGGCTGCTGTTGTGGTGCTGGCTGGGACGGGTATGACGGAGCCTGTTGCTGCGCCTGCTCCTGCCGGTTGATGGTGGCGACAGCTTGAGCCTGCATAGCGCGCGCCGCGTCGGAATTGGCCAGCGCCTGAGTGTCCGACCGAAACGCCGCCCGATCGCTCGATTGTGCCGCCGCGAGCATGTTGTCGAGCCGGGAGGAAAGGTCATTTGCCGAAGCTGGCTTTGCCTGCGGCGGCGCCGGTAGCGCGCCAATCTTCACCTGCTGGCGTTCGAACTGGTTGCTAAGGGACTCGTTGCGCGGCTCGGCGTGATAGGCATCGCCCACGCGACCTATCTGATTCCTCGGCACCAGGAGGTCGTTGTAGCCGCCGGGGCCGGTTCGATCGATCTTCGGGTAAAACTTGTAGAGCAGCATGCTCTGTTCCGAGCGATGGACCACGTTCAATTTCGGATCGGTGGGCTCGGCCTGCTTTTGCAGATACGGTTTGTCGCTCAAGCCGTTCAAGTAATCGGTCATCAGATTGTCGCTGCGAATGGCCAGGCCATCGCGCAGATAACTGCCGCCTACATCCGAGTGCGCGCCAGCCACGTTGACCGCCAAAAAGCGACCATCAGGCGACTCACCGGGTTTGATGATGCGGTCGGACTTGAACAGCCCGCGGCGCTCGTCGTCGGCCGTGATTTGAAAGCCGGAGATAACCGACGGTGGCAGGCGGCGGTCTTGATGTTTTATGGGGTTACCAGTTCCGACCGGATCAAACAGGCCAACGGCTTGGGCAACTTCTCCTGGCGGAACAAGCGGCGGTTTGCTGTATTGCACGCCGGTAATCATTCCATCGGAACTGCGTGTGTATTTCGCGCCGGTAGGATCTTGGATACCGCGTTCCTGCACGAGACGGGCAAAGCCTGCGGCCTGCTCGGCGCCGCGGCTAAAGCCAATATCGGCAACCCGGATTTGCGCTTGTGGGTCATCTCTCTTCCATTTCCAAGCCTGATCGATGAACTGTTTGTACATTTCCTCATCGCGCTTGTTATAGGTAGCGCCGCTCATGCCATCGGCAGTACGCGCGAGAAAATTGTCCTGAGTTCCTGGTCCTGGAACGTATCCTTGCTGGATCGGACTTTGTTGGCTGTTGGAGAGTGCTTTTATCTGATCACTTATTTCCGCGACGTTGGTCGCGTGTTGGGGATCTTTGTATTTGTCATTGCCAGTTCCATCAAAGCAGGCGACGTAGAGCCGTTCGTGCGCATTGTCCGCATGAAGCAGGATGGGTGCTTGAAAACGTGACAAGTCCTGGCTTGCTACGGCGTAACTCTGGAGCTTCTGTGGATTAGCTGGGTAAAAGGCTCCGTCGTCAGCGTAGCCGTCTTTCCCTACCTTTGGTTTGTCCGTCCCCATAGCGAGCTCCTTCCTTAGTAGGTATGGCTCCACGCCAAGAAGATGTCATCTCGACCGTAGCTGTTCTTGTTTCCAGGAATTTGTTCGGTCTTCGTCGGAATCAGGGTCGTCATGTAAACATTGATGGTCCGATCGTTTACCTCAAGAAAAATATCTGGCTCACCGGCGACCGGCCCGCTGTAAAAATCAGCCATCTCCGATTTAGGCACGTTATGCCAGATCAATTCATCCTTGAATATGCTGCCGATATCCACGGTTGCATCGTGCGTTTCACCGTCCTTCGATTTCCACCGCACTCGTGCGGGCGCCGGAAAATTCTTGATGCCAAGATAGGACGCTGTTCCCCAATGTTTCTGATAATCGCCCGAGTTAGGCGCTGGCGTGGGAGTGTTTAGATAGGGCCTAGCAAAGTCATTGTCGTTGTAGATGACGCTGCAACTCAACGTGTTGTAGCAATGAACGTCAAAGTTATGCAGCTTGAACTTCAGCGGCACAGCGTGGGTTTGCGCAGGGGGTTCGATTCTTGCGTTGGTCTGGGCTGACATGGCGGGATGGCATCCTGTCATCAATAAAACGGAAACAGCGATCGAGTACGTGGCGCGGCGAAGGTTGAACGGGCTGAGCATCTGGCTCTCCTGCCTTGAGCTACAACGTCCCGAATGTACTTCGCTGATCGACGATCGGCAACAGAGCTCTGATGCTGATGTTCATGATGGCAACGAACATTCGCAATGATGCTTTTTGAGCTGGGCGGTTGGCGCGGCGGATAGTTTTTGACTGTCGTCGGCACAAAAATATGCGTGCGGTTTGCGTCTTAAAGCACGGTAACTCCCCAACCATCATTCGGCGAAACGCGCGGCTTGTTTCAAGCGCAACCACCTGTGCTTTGAGTTGGTCCGGTTTATCGGCTCTTCTCAGGTTATATTGCGCCAAAGTTTGTCGCCATGGCCGGCTCAGTACGATCAAGTCCGCACGCCTTTTGGCAGCGCAAACCGGGGAAATCGCGATGAAGCTTGTGGCTTGGCCGACACGATGGTTGGCGATCGTCGTTGTGGCTGCGGGTGCTGCTGCGATGGGTGGCTGGGTTGCGCGCTTGGCATGGCTCATCGCCATCGTTCCGGGCCGGGTGCCGATGGTCTTCAATACCGGGCTGTGTTTTTTTCTTTTGGGGCTGGCGCTATTCCTGCTGTCCTGGCGTGGCGTGGCCGCCCCGCGTGTTGGTGCCGGGCTATGTGCGCTGATCGTGCTGGGTTTGAGTGCGACCAACCTGGTGCAAATTTTCGGCAACGTGTCGCTGGGTATTAATCTGCCTGCGCTTCACGCCTGGTATCCCGTCAACGGCGCGGTGCCGGGGCAGATGTCACTCGCTGCGACGCTGTGTTTTCTGTTTGCGGCGCTCTCAGTGTTGCTTCCGGCCGGGCGAAACCCCGGCGTTGCCGTGCTGGCATTGAGCTTTGGTGTGGTGCCCTTTGGCATTGGGCTGACGGTAATCGTCGGCTACATGATGCATATGGAGTCACTTTACGTGTGGTACCCGCTGAATCAGATGGCCTTGCCCACGGGTATAGGCGTGCTGATTTTGAGTGGGGCATTGTGGCCTGTGGTACTGCGGAGCAGCGCGCTGCATGCGTATTCAGAGGACCGCCAGATCGTTGCCGTGGGCACGATGGCGCTGTTGGTGGTAGCGCTGGTGGCAGTTTTCAGCGGTATCTGGCTGCTGCGCACGCAGGGAGCGCCAGCGTTGCAGGCCAATCTTCAGCTCGCCCGTGACGCACGGTCGGATTTGTTGGCGCTGAACCTGCAGAGTGCGACGGCGCGCGCTGTCGATGCCGCCGCGCAGGTGCCGCTGGCTCTGGCCATGACGTCGGCCATGGCGACGGCGGACAGCGTGGAGGCAAAGCGCGCTTTGCAGGTGGCGGCCAATGCCCTGCAGGCGCACGGCATGCACGGCATCCGTTTCAACGGGCCCGGCGGTATGGCGTTGGCAAAAGCCGGTGCGCCTATCGAACCGCTCGCAAGAGCACTGCCGATCACGACGATGCCCGGCGTTGTGAGTGAACTCGTCTGGCACGGCGAACTGATGCTGCGCACCCGCGTGTTGCTGGGAAGCAGAAGTGCCGGGCAGGGTGAGCTGGTGATGGAGCAGCCCCTGGCGCTGATGCAGTCGAGGCTGCGCTCCGGTACTTATTTGAACGCGTCAGTCA
>CBAAAD010000080.1:0-9263 GCA_964658785.1 uncultured Methylobacterium sp. | reverse complement strand
CCTGCTCCAGCGCCATCAGCTGATCCAGCGTCGCCGCATCCACCGGCACACGCGACAGTGTTTCTTGCCACGCGGCGCCGCGCGCCTGCGTGGCCCGCGCATCGTGTCGCCGCGCCACGCGCCTGAGAAGCTGGTGCATACCGCTGGCCAGCGCTGAATGATTGCCGTCGTTCGCGTACTGGCGCTCCATCGCATCCAGCTCGGCCAGCACGCGCTCGCGCTGCCAGACCTGTTTTCGTTGGCGACGCCACAGCCATACGCCCATCGAAACGGCGCCTATCACCAGCGCGGCGAGCATCCACCAGCCCGGCGCGGGCGGCCACCAGGACGGATCGGGCGGCAGATGAATATCTCTCAGCACAGGCCCCTGCGGAGCGGTAGCACTGGACGACGAAGCGGGCAGCCCTTGCATCACGCCGACCTCCGTGCGCCAAGCACGCTGACCACCGCATCGAACGGATCGGCCACGGTGTCGATCGTGCTGCAGCGAAGGCCCAATGACTTCGCCAGCTCACCGAGCTGCACGGGGCCGGCACCGATGGCATGCTGAAAATCGCGACGCTGGCGTTCGGATTGCAGCACCACGTCCTGGCGCACGCCGTCGTGCTCCAGCGGATAGCGGCCCGGCGGCATCAGCCCGAGCTCCAGCGTGTCGGCGACGACCAGGACACTCACCGCCGCATGCCGACTGAGATCGAGAAGCCGCTGCCGCGCCGAGGCCTCCGCGCAAAAACCGTCGCTGATCAGCAGCACGCGGCTGGCGCCGTGCTGCAGGCGATTGGCGCGCATCAGGGCATCGGCGAGCGATTCCGTACGATCGTCCGGCGATCGGGAATCCCACTCGGTCAACGCACCACAGGCGGCGAGCGCACCGCGTGGACCGGCGATGGGACGCAACAGGGCATCGATCTGACCGAACGCCATCACGCCCACACGTTCACCAGCCCTTGCGGCATACCACGCGGCGCAGGCCGCCGCTCGCGCCGCCTGCACGGACTTGAAGCGCGCGCGCGTGCCGAAGCGCATGCTGGCGTGCGTATCGAACAGAATCAGCAGCGAGCCTTCGCGATCTTCCTGAAAGAG
This sequence comes from uncultured Methylobacterium sp., assembly GCA_964658785.1. Taxonomy (GTDB): domain Bacteria; phylum Pseudomonadota; class Gammaproteobacteria; order Xanthomonadales; family Rhodanobacteraceae; genus Rhodanobacter. The sequence continues at coordinate 8,180 of CBAAAD010000080.1, read as the reverse complement.
CTTGGTGTGCAGCTTGCCGCTGCGCGCGGTCAGCCGCCAATCCAGCCGACGCACGTCGTCACCGGCCTGATAGACGCGAGACTCGGCGTAGTCCATGCCGCGGCCGTATAGACGGCTGGACTGCTGGCCGCTGCGCGCCGCCCGGCTGACCAGCGGCACCAGTTTGGCGCGACCCACGCGGGCGCGCAGCGCGATCAGCTCAGCGAGCGACACGCGAGTACGGCCATCGCCATCACCTGATTGCGGCATCACGACGCTCACGGCAGCGGCACAAGATCCAGCAGCCGATCGATCACGCGATCCGGGCGCACGCCTTCGGCTTCCGCCTCGTAACTGAGCAGGACCCGATGGCGCAGCACTTCGTGCGCGATACCGTGCACGTCTTCCGGAAGAACATAGTCGCGGCCGGCCAGCCACGCCTTTGCACGCGAACAACGGTCCAGTGCGATGGTCGCGCGCGGACTGCCGCCCCACGCGATCCAGCGCTTCAACTCCGGCCCGTATCGGCCGGCGTCGCGCGTGGCCAGCACCAGCTGGGTGAGGTATTCCTCCAGCGCCGGCGCCATGTGCACCGCCATGGCCGCGTCGCGCGCTGCAAAGACATCCGCCTGGCTCATCAACGCTGGCGAGGCGGCTTGCGCCTGACTGCGCTGACCGGCCTGCTGGCGGGCGAGCCGCAAGATTGCCAGCTCGGCCACCGCATCGGGGTAACCAATGGTCACGTGCATGAGGAAACGGTCGAGCTGGGCCTCGGGCAAGGCAAAGGTACCTTCCTGCTCGATCGGATTCTGCGTCGCCATCACCATGAACAGTTCCGGCAGATGCCAGGTGCTGCGACCCACCGTAATCTGCTGTTCGGCCATCGCCTCGAGCAGCGCCGACTGCACCTTGGCCGGTGCGCGGTTGATTTCATCCGCCAGCACGATGTTGTGGAACAGCGGCCCGCGCTCGAACTCGAACGCACCGCTCTGCGGACGGAAGACGTCAGTACCGGTGAGGTCGGCCGGCAAAAGGTCCGGCGTGAACTGCACCCGATGGAAATCAGCCTCGATGCGCGCTGCCAGGGCCTTTACCGCTGTGGTCTTCGCCAGACCGGGAGCGCCCTCGACCAGCAAATGCCCGTCGGCGAGGAGAGCCACGAGCAGGCAGTCGATCAGGTGCGGCTGACCGATAATGCTGCGCTGGAGATCATCGCGCAGAAGCGCAAACGACTGCTGGAGGCGGCTGATCGATGAAGTTTCGGCGGTATCCATAGTTATTCCATTTTCGACAGGGCCAATGGCCAACAACAGCTGACGTTGAACGGTAATCTCAGTCAGTGCCACTCAGACCACGAACTTCCCAGTAAGTTTAGTCGAGCCGAAAATGCAAATTCAGGACAAGAAAAAGGCGGCCTGAGCCGCCTTCTTGCACTTGCTTATCGTATTGAAGCCTATTCCAGCGTCTCGCTCAGAATGCGTGGCGTCACGAATATCAGCAGTTCCGCCTTGGTGTTACTGCGTGACGTGGTACGGAACAAGATGCCGATGCCCGGAATATCGCCCAGCCCCGGAACCTTGGTTACCGTGTTGGAGTTATTTATCTCGTAGATACCACCCAGGACGACGGTCTGGCCGTTGTCAACAAGTGCCGAGGTGTTCACCGAACTGGTATTGATCGTTGGCACTTGACCACTACCAGGCACGGTGATGTAACCGGCGAGCGCATCTTTGGTCACATTGATCAGCAGGTAGATGCGATTGTCCGCGGTAATCGTCGGAGTGACCTTGAGTTCGAGCACAGCGTCCTTGAACGCCACCGTGGCCGTGCCGCTGCTGGCACCTCCGCCCGTGGAATTCTGATACGTGACGTAGCCGATCTCCTGACCCTGTCGAATCACAGCTTCCTGCTGATTAGCCGTAATGACGCGAGGGCTCGAAATAACTTCGCTGCGACCTTCGGTCTGAGCGGCTTGAAGCTCCAGATCGAGTGCGAAATTTTTGCCGATGATGCCAATGCCCAAGCTGCCGGCGGCATTCTGAACCGGCAAATTGACGTTGAGCCCGTTCGTTGTATACGTCGTGCCAGGGGTGTTGTTGAAGTAGGAACTGCTGTTACCAGTTACGCTGGGAATACTGCCACCTGCGATCACACTCTTATTGCCGACCTGCCGTATACCATTTATACCGAACTGAGCTCCCAGATCGCGGGTAAAACTGTCGGTTGCCACGACGAGCCTGGACTCGATCAGCACCTGCTGCACCGGCTTGTCCAATACGGCGATGAGTTCGCGCAGTTGCTTGACTTTCTCTGGAGTGTCGTTCAACAACAGCGTGTTTGTTCGCACATCAAAAGCGACGCTGCCCCGTGTCGACAGAAAGCCGTGCTGCGCGTTTGTACTGGTGCCTCCACTGATCGACTGAAGACTTCCGGTCGTCAGCAGCTTCGCAATATCTGAAGCCTTGCCGTAGCTGATCGGCACATAGTCCGTGATCAGCTCAGCCGTGTCCTGTGCCTTCAACTTGGCATCGGCGATGTCCTGCTCGTACTTGGCCAGCTCGGCCTGGGGCGCGATCCACACCACATTACCGTCGCGGCGCTTGTCCAGGCTCTTGGCGCGCAGGATCACGTCCAGCGCCTGATCCCACGGCACATTGTCCAGCCGAAGGGTGACGCCGCCGGTAACGCTATCGGAGGCCACCAGGTTGAGGCCGGATTCGTCGGCAATGAGCTGCAGCGCTGAACGTACCGGAATATCCTGAAAGTTGAACGTCGCGCGCTTGCCGGTGTAAACCGGTATTTTCTCGCCGTCCTTGGTGATGGTTTCGGTTTTTGCGTCAGCTTTCTTGGGCGTGACTTCGACAACATACTGATCTGGCGTCTGATAGCCGGACGTATCGACATTGCCCTTGACGGCGATTTCTATATGCGCACCGCCGCCCATGCCAGCCTTGGTATTGATGGATTGCACCGGCGTGGCGAAGTCCAGCGTATCCAGCCGCCGCGCCAGATTGGGCGGCAAATTGGCGTGATCGATATTGACCGTAACCATGTCACCCTTGTGCGTCATCTGGGCATTCGCGCCCGTGCCGCTAAAGCTGATCAGCACGCGGCCTTCGCCATTCGGGCCGCGACGGAAGTCGATATTGGAGATCGCCGGCCCATTCATCGACGATGGCAGCGCCTTCGATGGATCAATCGTGGCCACCGTGGTCACCGATTGATCGGCCGTGCCGTTATTGATCGTCAACAGCAGGCTGTGGCCTTCCACGCGCGAGCGATAGGTCGACTCACGCATCAGCTCGACCACCACGCGGGTGCGGCCACCGGCCGTAACGGCCGAAACGCCGGCAGTCGAGCCTTGACCGATGGTGATGTGCCGAGCCGAGGCGTTGTCTGTATCGGCAAAATCTACCGCGATGCGTGGGGGATTGCCGGTAGTGAAAATTTTCGGTTGCGGCACGGGGCCGTTGCCAAAATCCATTTTCAGCTGGACGTTGCCACCGGGCAGCGCCTCGTAGCTGATGTTTTTCAGCGTGGTGCCGGCCGCGGAGACTGCGCTGGCCCAGCTCGCGCCAGCCAGCAGCAAGCCCATCAAGATGTAGTGACTTGCATGGCGCATGACACGGCCCCGAAAAGATTGGATTGGATTGGTCATTGCATCAGCCCCTGAATTCCTATTGCCCGGCAAGGGCGATGCTGGCGGGACGTTCCATCCAGCCACCATTACCGTTAGATACCAACTCGACCAGATCGATATGGTCATCGCTGATGGCGGTGACGTGTCCGTAGTTCTGGCCCATGTATTCGCCCTTGTGGATACGGTGGATGACGCCACCCGGATCCTTGATCAGCACTTCCGTACCGGCGCCCGCGCCGACCGTACCGACCATCTTCAAGCTGTCCAGCGTGAACATTTCCAGAGGCTCTTTGGCGCGATTGGCATCCGGCCGTGGACCGCTGTTGGCAGAGCTGGGTTCGCTCTCGGCCAGGCTCGGGCTGAACGGATCGCGCTTGTCCTGATCATCGTACTTGAATGTCTCGAACGTCTTGATGACCGGCAGTGGCGTGATCGGCGCACCTTTCTTGGCTTTTTCCTGGGCGATCCAGTCGCGCAGATCCGAAGTACCCCGCGTGCAGCCGCTGAGCACCAGCGCAATGCCAAGCATCAGCGCAACATGCGCGATCCGCGCGGGATTAGTGGCAGCAAACATTTTCATTTCTGCCCTCCCGGCGGGGTGCTGCCCGAAGCCTTGATGGTGTTGGTGCTCTCTTCGTCATCGAGGTATCGATAGGTTCTTACGGTGCCCTGTAGAACCAGCTGCCCGTCGCTGGCAGAACCGTCTTTGGGCGCAGCCTTCGGCGTCAGCGACACATCGTGCAGGGTCAGGATCACCACCCGCGGCAGGGACGCCACGCCGCTGATGAAAGCGCCAAACTGGTGGTAGGTGCCCGTCATGCGCAGCGTGATCGGCTTTTCCGCATAAAAATCTTTCGGCGTTTCCGGCCCGGGCTGAAACAGCTCGTTGACCAGACCCGCGCTTTGCGCCGTCTGCGAAATATCGACCAGCAGCTCGGGCATTTCGGTCTTGCCGGGCAGCTGACGCAGCAGCTGACGCAACATGTCCTGCATCTCGTCGAGCTGCTGCTGCAGCGCTTCGAGATTGACGGCCTTGGCCTGCTTGGTCGAAAACTCCTGCTTCAGCGCTTCTTCCTTGGCGGCCAGCGTGGTCAGGCTGTCCTGCTGGTCCCCAATGTAGAAATACCAGCCGATAAGCACGATGACGGCGAACAGCAGTCCGGTAAAAAACATCTTTACCGACTGCGGCCAGCCGCCGACATTGTTGCGATCGAGATTGCGCAGGTCATTGAAGAATTTCATGGCTTCGCTCCTCCGGTCGGTGGAGCGCTGCTCGCCGGTTTGGCCGGGGCAGGAGCGGAGCCTGCAGCAGCTGGCGCGCCGGAGTCAGCGACCTGATCGGGCTTGGGCCGGCTGAGCGCGATGTCCAGACCGAAGGTGTAGGGCATGCGCGTGGCTTCCGCGCTTTTTTCGGTCTTGCGCAGCTCGGTATGGCCCAGCCACGGTGAGGCCTCAATATTCTTCATGTACTCGGCAACGCTGGCGTTGGATTGCGCTACGCCGTCAAGCGACATCGACTGCCCGTCCTGCTTGACGCCGGTCAGACGTCCGCTGGAGGGGATCGTCTTTACCAGCTCATCGAACAAGTGGACCATCTGCGATCGATCGGCCTGCAGCTGCTCGATGATTTGCTTGCGTGCCAGCAGGTGGTCGCGCACCTTTTCCAGATCCTTGATCTTGACGATGCGCACATCCACTTGCGTTATTTCGTTCTGCAGCATGGTGTTGCGATCGTTCTGGTTATCGATGCGCTCACCCATCCAGAATCCCCACAGCAGCAGAAAGGCAATCGCCGCGGCGAAGGCAACGCCCAACTGAATGTAGAACTCGCGCTCCCGCTGCTTGCGTCGTTCGGCACGATGCGGAAGTAGATTGACGTGTGCCATCAGTCGAAGCTCCTCAGCGCGAGGCCGACCGCAATCATCAAGGCCGGCGCGTCCTGGGCCAGCGACTGCGCCTGTATTCTTGGCGAGAGCGACATGCGGGCCAGCGGGTTGGCCACGATGCAGGGCACGCCAAGCTGCTCCTCCAGCATCGCACCCAAACCTTCGATCGAGGCGCAGCCGCCGGCCAGCACCACCTGATCAACCTTGCTGTATTCGCTGCCGGCGAAAAAGAACTGCAGCAGACGGCTTATCTGCTGGATCAGCGACTCCTTGAACGGCTCCAGGGCCTCGCTTTCATAGGACTCTGGCAGGCCACCCTTGCGCTTGGCGCGGCCGGCCTCCTCGTAGGACAGGCCAAAGCGACGCATGATCTCGTCGGTGAGCTGCTTGCCACCGAAAACCTGCTCGCGCGAATAAATGGTGCGCTGATTGCGCAGTACCGACAGCGTCGTCATGGTGGCGCCGATATCCACCACGGCCACCAGCGCATCGCGACCGACGCTCAGCTGGTCGGCAACCATGGCGAAGGCGTTTTCCATGGCGAACGCTTCGACGTCGATGACGCCGGCAATCAGGCCGCCGAGATCCAGAGCCGCCACACGCATGTCGACGTTCTCGGTGCGGGACGCTGCCAGCAGCACGTTATTAAGGTCGGGGTTGTCGCGTACCGGACCGACTATCTCGTAATCGAGGCTGACTTCGTCGATCGGATACGGGATGTACTGGTTGGCCTCGATCTGGATCTGACCTTCCAGGTCGTCCTCGGACAGGTCACTGGCCATGGGGATGATTCGGGTGATCACCGCGGAACCGGCCACTGCGGCCGCGCCGTGCTTGAGCTTGGAGCCTGACCGGGCCAGCGCGCGCCGGATCGCGTCGCCCACCGCCTCGACCTCGACGATGTTTTTTTCGACCACGGCATTGGGCGGCAGCGGCTCGACCGCGTAGTGTTCCACGCGAAAACGACCGCCGGCCTGACTGAGCTGCAGCAACTTCACGGCAGTCGAGCTAATGTCGACACCAATCAGTGCCGGCTTCTTGGGTGTAAAAAGCCCCACGGTGTTTCCCCCTGACCACTTGGCGCTCCTAACCAGAATCCTGGAGGGATGCGCAATGGCATTAAATCGAAAAATTAACGCAATGGCAACGGTCTACGTGAACTTTCTCAACTAAATGTCGTGATGTCCACCACATTGTGCGGAGCTGCCCTCTCCGGGACATCCCCCGCCACGGAAGTACACGATGCATCGTGCGAATACCGCTACATCTATACTCTGGCACGTTTTGACTCAGGCCTAGCTATCCCCACCATGCAAATTCTCAAGCGATTGTTGCGCTGGGCCTTGATCCTGGCTTTCTCCGGGCTGCTGCTTGCCGTCATTGCCGTCGGCGTGGCCTATTGGCTGATCGCGCCGAGGCTGCCGGCCGTGGCGGTGCTCAAGGATTACCACATGCAGGTGCCGCTGCGAGTCCTCAGCGCCGACGGCAAGCTGATCGCCAGCTTCGGTGAGACCCGACGCATCCCGGTAGCCATCGCCAATGTGCCGGACCAGCTCAAGCACGCGGTGCTATCGGCCGAAGATGCCGATTTCTACCACCATCCCGGCGTGGACTGGCACGGCCTGGCGCGCGCGGGCTGGCACGTGATCGTCACCGGCGGCGACAAGGGCCCGGGCGGCTCGACCATCACCCAGCAGGTGGCGCGGAATATCTTTCTGAGCCCCGAGAAGCTGTATTCGCGCAAGCTGACCGAGATCTTCATCGCCCTGCGCATCGAGCACGAGCTGACCAAGGATCAGATCCTCGAGCTGTACCTCAACAAGATGTTTCTTGGCCATCGCGCCTACGGCGTGGCGGCCGCCGCCGAGTACTACTACGGCAAGACGCTGGATCAGCTGACCGTCGCCGAGTGCGCCCTGCTCGCCTCGACGTTTCAGCTACCTTCCGTGGTCAACCCCATCAACAATCCGGCGCGTGGCATTGCCCGGCGCAACTGGGTGCTGGGGGAGATGCTCAAGCACGGCTACATCACCCAGCCGGTCTACGAGCAGGCCATCAACGAGCCCAACCATGCCTTCCCGCACGAGCAGACCATCGAGGTCGACGCGCCCTATCTGGCAGAAATGGTGCGCCGACAGGCGCTGGATCGGCTCGGCAACGAAGCCCTCACGGAAGGCTATGTGGTCAAGACCACCTTGCAAAGCGACCGCCAGAAGGCGGCCGTGGAAGCCTTGCGCAACGGCCTGGGTATCTATGACCACCGCCACGGCTGGCGTGGACCGGAGGCGCATCAGGATCTGGCCGCCGATGCCGGGCAGGTCGATTACGACCGCGTGCTGTCCAGTTATTTCAGCATCTCCGGCATGCAGCCGGGGCTCGTGACGGCAGCGGACGCGACCGAAGCCACGGTGTATCTGGCCGACCATCAGAACGTCAAACTCGGTCTGGCCGCGATGAGCTGGGCGCGCCCGCATATCGATGACGATCGTGTCGGTGCGGCGCCCACCACGGTCAGCAAGGTCCTCAAACGCGGTGACGTGATCCGGCTGTCCCGCAGTGAAAAGGGCGAGTGGCAGCTCGACCAGATTCCGCGCGCGCAGGCTGCGCTGACCTCGATCAGTCCGGAAGACGGCGCCATTCGCGCCTTGGTCGGCGGCTTCAACTTTTCGCTGAGC
>CBAAAD010000079.1:8389-9446 GCA_964658785.1 uncultured Methylobacterium sp. | reverse complement strand
TCGTCGGCGAGCAGCGGGTTGGCCTGGTTCATGCGCATCTCATGCAAGTTTTCTCAAGACTCCCAGCGTGGCGACGCGAGCGCGTGAAATCAAGCGGAACAGGGCCGCTTGAGGGCGGCCAACGGGCGGTTCAACGCGCATGGCGGTACGCCCATCGCGCCGTATTGTCATGATTGGCCCCGTAACATCCTCGCCATGTGGCGAACAGATGTCAGAGACCTGCTGAAAGACAGTGCCACGTTTGCGCAGCTGCCGCCGGCGGCGCTGGAAGCGCTGGCCGATGAGCTGGTGTGGTTCGGCCTGCCCGGCGGACGGCCGCTGTTCAAGCCGGGCGAGCCGGCGGACGCGCTGTATCTGGTGAAAAGCGGCAGCCTCGGCGTGTTCGACAGTCCAACTGTGCTGCGCCATCTGGTCAGCGCTGGCGAAAGCGTGGGCGAGATCAGCCTGCTCGGCGGCGAGACGCGTGGGCGCATGGTGCGCGCGCTGCGCGACAGCGAACTGCTGCGGCTGGATCGCGCCGCGTTCGAGCGCGTGCTGGCCCGGCATCCGCAGGCGCTGCTCGGCGTGGCACGCGCCGCGATCGAACGGCTGCAGCGGCGCGATCGCGGCGAAGAAACGCCGGGCCTGCCGCGGACCTTCGCCGTGCTGCCGTTCGACGGCGCGGTTCCGGCGCGCGCGCTGACCCTGCAGCTGATGATGGCGCTGGAGCGCTACGGCAGCTGCCTCGTGGTCGACGCCGAACTCGGGCGCGGGCGGGGCAGCGACTGGTTCGCCGAACGCGAGGCGCAGCATCGTTTCGTGATCTATCTCGACGTGCCCGGCCAGCGCAACGACGACGGCCTCTGGCGCGAACGCTGCCTGCGCCAGGCCGACGTGCTGCTATTGCCGGCACTGGCCGCGCAGCCGGCGCGCGACTGGCCGACCATGGTGCCGGTGCACGCGGCACGCGCGCGGCATCGGCCGCGGCATCTGATTCTGCTGCACGCCGGTCATCAGGTGGCGCTGGGCGCCGCGCAGCGCTGGCGCGGGGTGTTCAGCGGCGAACTGCAGCATCACC
>CBAAAD010000079.1:0-8379 GCA_964658785.1 uncultured Methylobacterium sp. | reverse complement strand
GGCGCGGCTGGTCAGCGGCCATGGCCGCGGGCTGGTGCTGGCCGGTGGCGGCGCGCGCGGGCTGGCGCATCTGGGCGTGCTGCGCGCGCTGCGCGAGGCGGGCCACGATTTCGACGCGGTCGGTGGCACCAGCATCGGCGCGATTCTTGGTGCCGGCGTGGCGAACGGTTGGGATATTGAAACGATGACCGAGGTCTTCCGCCGCGCCTTTGTCGAAGGCCGGCCGCTGTCTGACTGGACGCTGCCCTTGCTGGCGCTGACCCGTGGCCAGCACGCCTCGCGCATGCTGCGTCGGACGTTCGGCCTGCTCGGCGTGGAGGATCTGCGCCTGCCGTATTTCTGCGTATCGACGCGCCTTTCCGGCGGCGGCCAAGCCGTGCATCGGCACGGTCCGCTGTGGCTGTGGCTGCGCGCGTCCAGCGCGATACCCGGCGTGCTGCCGCCGGTGCTGCAGCGTGGCGAGGTGCATGTGGACGGCGCGCTGGTCAACAACCTGCCCACCGACGTGATGGCCGCCGACGGCATCGCGCACATCACCGCGCTTGACGTGCAGGCGGATATCGCGCTGCGCACCGACGTGGAGGAATCCTCCAGCCCGCCGTGGTGGCGACTGTTGCTGCAGCGAAAAGCGGTGCAGCGGCCGGGCCTGGTTTCCACCCTGGTGCGCGCCGGTATGGTGAACGGCGAGGAGGCCAGCCTGCGCCGGCGCGCACAGGCGCAACGGCTGTTTACGCCGCCGCTGGATCACATCGGCATGCTCGACTGGAACGACTGGGAGCGGGCCATCGACTCCGGCTACCAGCATGCGATCGAGATACTGGAGGCCAGCGCAAAGTCGGATGCGGATAGTACATAAGCAACATGTCGTCATTCCGGCGAAAGCCGGAATGACGAATAATGACCAACCAGACTTCCATGAAATGACGCCATGACCTCCCTGCGCACCTACAAAGGCGTCTCGCCGACACTCGGCGAACGCGTCTACGTCGACACCGCCGCCACCGTGATTGGCGACGTGGTGCTGGGCGACGATGTCTCGATCTGGCCTGGCGTGGTCTTGCGCGGCGACGTGCACTATATCCGCGTCGGCGCACGCAGCAACGTGCAGGATGGCACCATCGTGCACGTGACTCACGACGGCCCGTATTCGCCCGGCGGCTTTCCCACCATCATCGGGGAAGACGTCACCGTTGGGCACGGTGCGGTGATCCATGCCTGCACCATCGAGGACTTCTGCCTGATCGGCATGGGCTCGACCGTGCTCGATGGCGCCACGATAAAAAAGTACGGCTTCGTGGGCGCGGGCAGCGTGATCCCGCCGGGAAAAGTCGTCGGCGAGCGCGAGCTGTGGCTGGGCAACCCGGCCAAGTTTGTGCGGCTGCTCAGCGACAAGCAGATCGAGCAGCTGCAGTACTCGGCCAGTCACTATGTGCGGCTGAAAGACGAGTATCTGGCGGCCGGCTGATGGCGGTGCGCCGCGTGCTGTTTCTTTGCAGCCGCAACCGGCTGCGCAGCCCGACGGCCGAACAGGTGTTTGCCGCGTGGCCCGATGTGGAAACCGACTCCGCCGGGCTCGCCGATGACGCCGACACTTCGCTATCGTCCAATCAGCTGGACTGGGCCGATCTCATCGTAGTGATGGAGTCGTCGCACCGGCGCCGGCTGATGCAGCGCCATCGTCAATACCTCAAAGGCAAACGCGTCGTGGTGGCGGATATTCCAGATGACTACGCTTTCATGCAGCCCGAACTGATTGAGCTGCTGCGGCGAAAGGTCGGTCCTCTGCTTCGTTGAAAGGGCGTTGCGCCGTCAGCCGGTGCGCCGCCACGAACTACCTTGCCGCGTTTTCCGCGCGCGCCTGGATCGCCGCCGCCTGCACTTCGTGCTCGCGCATCATCACCATCCGCTGCGCGCTGAGCTTGCTGGCCAGCAGCGCCAGCTTGTAGTTGTTGCGATCGTAGTCGCGCAGCAAGGAAATCTCACGCTGCGCTTCGTCAACATCGCGCACATTGATCGCTTGCTCAACGTCGTTACAGGCCTGCGAGAAATGGGCATCGAGGTCATGCCGCGCGAAGGCATTTTTCGGATCAAGCTGCAGCACGCTGAGGTAGAACTCGTAGGCGTTGCTGCCGGCAGGTGCAACCAGGCGACGTTCGCTCACGGCGGACTTCGCCAAGCCCAGCAGAATGCCCTCGCCGTTGGCGTCGCCGGCCGCACCGGATAAGCCGGCTGCATCGGCTTTCGCCGAGATTGAAGCGTGGACATACCAGCCAATAGCCGCAGCCAGTAGAACGAGCACGAAGACCGCGCCAACAAAAATTCCGCGTCGGGGAGACGCCTTGGACACTGGGGAAGGCATGACACTCGCACAATGACTTACCGCGCGCGAAGACGCCCGCGATCGGGCGCTTCGGCGGAAGGTCGCCACCATAATCACGTGGCATGTCAGCGGCGTGACGAAACGCGAGAGCGAACACGCATGCGACCGTCGCCGCTCAAACGGGGCGACGGTCACGCTTCATCGTTGCAGACATCACCAGCCGAGGACGGCGTTGCCATTCTCCGGCGAACCATCCGGGTGGGTAAACCAGAACACGCGGTTCTGCTTGTTGGCGCAGCCGGTGCCGGTGGCATAGCTGGACACCACCCCGCTGAAGCTGCCGACGTCGGTGCGATAGCAGCTGCCCAGGGAATCGTGGAAGGCGAAGTTCTGCGTGCTCTGCTGGTTGCTGTGCGAGGTGAGGTTGCCGCTCGCGTCGAAAGCCAGCGTGTCATCGCTGTCCACCGTGTTGCTGAGCTTGGACGAATACAGCGTGATGCCAAACAGCTGGCGCGCTGTGTTCTTTTCGTCACCCTGATGCACCACCGTGGCCAGGGTGAAGCTGCCATCGGCGGCCGCGACTTCGTTGACGTCAAGATGCAGCGGGTAGCGCACGTGCTCGCTGTACTTGCCGGTGACAAATCCGCCGATGCTGCTCTGGCTCGTGCTGTCGGACGAGGTCTGCTGATCGGTTACCTGGCGATAGGTCGTGTTGTTGATGGTGAACGTCTGCACGTCGCCAAAGCCAACGGTCTGATCCACCGTGGTGCGCACGCGGCCGCGCGAGGTGTCGGCATAGCCGGTGATCACGAAATGCCGGCTGAGCTGCGTGGTGATGGCGCCGGTGATATTGCCCGAGGCATCCGTGCTCAGCGTATCGCCGATGGTGGGTGTGGGCGGCTGGCCGACCAGGGTATTGCGTTCGATCCGGCCGCTGACGGTTTTGGCATGCGGGTCGAGATACAGCAGCAGGCTGGCCGTCGCCGAAAAATAATTATTTGCGCCGGCCACGCTGACCGCGACCTGATGCGGCGCGCCGTTGCTGAGCACGCCGGCAAACGGCGTGAGGTCGACGCGGTACGGCATGAAGTTCAGCGTCTGCACGCCGGTGGTCGGACGCCACAGGTAGGGGTCGATGCCGCCGCTGTAGATCCACGGATACACCGGCGCCACACCGGCGGGCTGGCCGTCGATGCTGATTTCAGCCTCGCGGAAATTGCCGCCGCCGCATTCCTGCACCTGCGCGGCGTACTGATCGGGCACGCAGGTGTACCAGAACTCGTCGGCGCTCTGGCTCTGCGCGAACACGTCCAGATAGGCGCGCTCGACGTTGGTCGGCAGGGTCAGCGACTTGCTCAGCTGGCTGGTTGATGTCGCCAGCGACACCGTGTTGCCGACCGGATCGCTGCCCAGCGGAATCACCGCATCGGGCGCAGGTGCCGCCGGCGCAAGAATGGAAGCCGGGTAGAACAGCAGCTTCGCGCTGCCGTGGATCACTCCGGTATAGGTCCCGTCGACCACGTTGCCGATCAGCGCCTGGCCGTTGCCCGGTTTGCGCAGCAGCGCACTGTAGTCGGTGAGATCGCGCTCGACGTGCCAGCTGGGCGCGACCGTGGACGAAGGTTCCTCGGTGGTGCCGAAATACAGGTTGACCCCACCGAGCCACAGGTTGGCGGTGCGATCAAACTGGCGCCCCGCGGTCACGGAGAAATCCGCTTCCAGCACCACCTTCGACCACCGCGTGCCGCAGCCGGTCGGCGGTGTGTAGGTATAGGTGCGTGGATTGAAATCGTTGAACGCCACGCCGCTCAGCAGCTGCACCACGCAGGGCGTGCCCGGCGGTCGCGGCACGGTGGGATCGGCCACGGTGACGTTGGTCGAACCAACCGGACCGGCGCTTGCTGCGCTTTCGGCGGCGGCGCTGTTGCTCGCCGCCGCACTAAAGGTGCTGACGGCCAGCACGCCCGCCAGACCCGCCACCCATACCGCTCGACGATCAAAAAACCCTTTTGGCAACATGCGTGACTCCCCACGAGATGGTGCCCCCTGTGCTGGAAAAGTAGCACAGGGTGGAAGGAAGCAAGGCAGGCCGCGGGAAAATACGCGGCGAAATATCTCGCGTACTTCCCCGCTGGGGTCAGCCGGCGGCCGTCGCGGTTTCAAGCGCCGTCAGCCAAGCCATCGCCTGCGCACGATCGCTGCCGCACATCACCGACTCGGGCTGCAGGCTGGCGCAAACGGCGGGGCGGCGCGGATCACCGAAAATCGAACAGCGGTTGTCGGCGGTGAGCTGCACACAGCGAACGCCGGCCGGCTTGCCGTTGGGCATGCCGGGAATTGGCGAGCTGATCGACGGCGCGATACAGCACGCGCCGCAGCCCGCGCGGCACGACAACCCGCTCACGCAGTTTGCCGGCGCATCAGCTGATAGACCGGCTCCGTCTGCGGCCGCTGGCCGTGCCACAGGGCGAACGTATCGGCGGCGGTTTCCAGCAGCATGCCCAGCCCATCGACCGCCTGACGCGCGCCCGCGTTCCTGGCCCAGGCCAGAAAGCCGGCCGCGGCCGGGCCGTAGGAGAGGTCGTAGCCGATCGTGTCTTCGCCGACCAGGGACGCGGGCAGCGGCAGCGTCGCGCCCAGCACACCGGCCGAGGTGGCGTGCACGATCAGGTCGAAGCGGCCGAGCCCGGCCAGCTGCGGCCAGTCACCTGAGCGCACGCGCCGGGGATCGCCGATCAGGCCGGCCAGCGCCTCGGCGGATGCATGCGAACGATTGACGATGGTCAACGCCTGCACGCCGGCGTCCAGCAGATTCCACGCGACGCCGCGCGCCGCGCCGCCAGCCCCCAGCATCAGCACCGACGTGCCGTCTAATTCGATGCCATGCCGTTCGGTCATGTCCCGCACCATGCCGGCGCCATCGGTGTTGTGGGCGGCCAGACGGCCATCCGGCAGACGCGTCAGCACGTTGGCCGTGCCGGCGCGCGTCGCAGCCTCGCTGCGCTCGTCGGCCAGGGCGAACGCGGCCGCCTTGTGCGGCAGGGTGACATTGGCGCCGCGGCCACCGTTGGCAAAGAACTGATGCACGGCGGCGCTGAACTCAGCCGGTGCCGCGTCGATGGCGCGATAGGCCAGGGTAATGCCGAACTGCTCGGCAAACGCCTGATGGATCGGCGGCGACACGCTGTGTTTGATCGGGTGGCCGAAGACGGCAAAGGACAGGGGAGGCATGCGAATATCCGGAGCGCATTGGAGTCGCCGGGTCCGGCGTCATCGGCTTCATTCTACTAGCGATGCCTTTCGTGACGCCCCATCGCACCCTCGTTGCAGCCGCAGATCGCTTTATCGGCAAATCGTTGCCAGCCGGTCGCAGCCGGTGAGATGCGCGCAGCGGAAGCTGCAGGCATCCAAGCCCGAGGAGTCTGCCGATGCACACGTCACCGCTTTCCAAAACCCGCCGAGATGACGCCAGCCAGCAGCGCATGCTCGGGGCCGCTGTGATGTGGCTGGTAGCCGGCAGCTTTCTGCTGATCACCACCCTAGTGCCGGTTTACAGCGAGACACTGGGCTGGACGTCGGCGTTCTGGCTGGTCGGCGCGCCGCTGATCGTGCTGCTGACGCTGGAACCGTCGCTGCCAAGACAGCTGCTTGCGCGGCGTCGGCCGCGCCAGACATCGCGGCACGCGGCGATGTGGCACTGACACCCGACAGATTCCCTAACCGGCGATGCCCTGGCGCTTGCGCTCCATCCGGCGCAGAAACTCCTGCATGATCTGCACATACAGCGCGTCGCCCAGGTGGGCATCTTCGACGCCGGCATCGATCGACGGGTTGTCGTTGACCTCGATCACCACCGGCTTGTTGCCGACCTGCTTCAGATCGACGCCGTAGAGGCCATCACCGATCGGCGCGGTGGCTTTCAGCGCCAGCTTCACCACATCGGCCGGCGCGTCGCTCACCGCGATGGTTTCGAAGCCGCCGCTCTTGGCCGTGCCCTTGGCGCCGTGGTTATAGATCTGCCAGTGGCCGCGCGACATGTAGTACTTGCAGGCGAACAGCGGCTCGTGATTCAGCACGCCGATGCGCCAGTCGAACTCGGTATAGAGGTATTCCTGCGCCAGCAATAGCGCGCTGTGCTGAAACAGTTCGCCGGCGGCTTTTTCCAGGGCCTCGGCACTCTGTACTTTCACCACGCCGCGCGAGAACGAGCCGTCGGGGATTTTCAGCACCAGCGGAAAGCCCAGCTTGCCGACCACTTCCTTCATGCCCTTGGCGTCGTCGCGATACAGAATCTCGGTGCGCGGCACGGCGAGCTTGCGCGACACCATCAGGTCGTTGAGAAAGATCTTGTTCGTGCAGCGGAGAATCGAGGTCGGATCGTCCATCACCACCATGCCTTCCTTCTCGGCGCGATGGGCGAAGCGATACGTGTGATTGTCGCTGGCGGTGGTTTCGCGGATGAACAGGCCGTCGTATTCGGCCAGACGCTGGTAGTCGTTCTTGCCGATCATGTCGACTTCGATGCCGAGCTGCTTGCCGGCCGCCACAAAAGATTTCAGCGCCTTCTTGTTTGACGGCGGCATCGTTTCCTTTGCGTCGACCAGCATCGCGACGTCGTAGCGATACAGCTTGCGCGCGCGCGGCTTGCGCCAGAGCTTGCGCGAGAAGCGGTCGAGCTCTTCGGCGAACGCATCTTCCTGCGCATCGTCCAGCGTGTGCAGACCGACCGGCTTGATCGAGCTGACCTGCCACACGCGGTCGCGCTCGAACTCGATGCGCATCAGCGGGCAGGGAAAGGTTTCAAAGACCTGGCGCGCCAGATCCTGCAGCGCGGGGTAAGCGGTTTCGCCGAAGTAGACCAGGATGCCCAGATCGGTCGTGTCGCGTCCACCGGCCGGCAGAAAGTGCGTGAGCTTCTGGTTGAGATCATCGATATCCACACCGTACAGCGAGCGGCGGCGCAGATCGTTCACCGTGCGCACCGACGGCATCACCTTGTGCCCGCGCGCTTCGGCCAGCAGCGACACGTAGTAGCCGGTGCCCAGATACTTGTAACTGCGGCAGAGATTGATGACGTGCGTGCGCTCGTCATCGTTGCTGATCGGCTCGCGCAGGTAATCCATCGCGCTCATCACGTCGACAGACGGGTAGTACGAAGCCCAGTCGGAGGCTTTTTCGACAACGATGACCAGACGGGTCATGACACCACTCAGGCAATGCGGTTGGAGCAGATTGCCCTGCAGTGGCGGGGCGCGATACGCACGGCGCGCAGTTTGGCACAGGGGCGCCGTCGCACAAGTCAAAGCGCTGAAGCGGAAATAAATGTGATCCGCGCCGAGTCGGCGTGCAATGAAAAATACACGCGATGAATGCCGCCGACTGCTAGAGTCCGCGCGGTTCGAATGGCTATTCGATTTCTCGGCGCATGCAAGGCGTCACTCACTACGGCGCGGGACTTCGACTCCATGGCATCCGGTTTCACTTCCACCGACCGTCAGCGGCCGATCGCGTTGCAGAACGAGCGGCACCGGGACTCAGCAAACATGCGCCCCACTCCGTCTACCGCCAGCGTGCGCGTGCGCCGCGCCGAAACGTCCGACCTCGATGATCTGGTCACGCTGGAGGACCGCACGTTCGACAGCGACCGCATGACGCGCGATCAGTACCGCCGTCACCTCGACAGCGATTCGGCGCTGGTGCTCGTTGCCAGCGCCAATCACCGCCGGTTTCTGGGTACGGCCGTGGTGTTTTTCCGCAAGGGCAGCCGCGTGGCGCGGCTCTACTCGCTGGCCAGCCAGCCCGAATCGCGCGGCAAGGGCGTGGGCACTGCGCTGGTCGAGGCGACCGAGGCCGCTGCGCGCCAGCGCCGCTGCACCTGTCTGCGCCTCGAAGTGCGCACCGATAACGCCAGCGCCATCAAACTTTACGATCGGCTTGGCTACCGCTGTATCGGTTTGCTGCCCAATTATTACCAGGACGGCGCCGATGGCTGGCGCTATGAGAAGCAGTTGGGCTGATGGCCGACTCGATTGCTTGATGCCGGGTTCTGATGGGCAGGG
>CBAAAD010000078.1:0-9622 GCA_964658785.1 uncultured Methylobacterium sp. | reverse complement strand
AAGGAATCACCTTGTTCATACACGTCGAAACACGGCGGAGGCCTCGTTGGCATTGGGCCACCCTGCTGGTGGTCAGCGTTTGCGTGGTGTGCTTTTTGGCGCTTGCTCTAACACCGGAACCCCAGCGCGGCTTGTTGTTGCTTGAGTGGGGTACCGTGCCCGCCAATATCTTCAACTCGCACGAGCCCCTGCTTCCGCAACTGACCGATCCGGCGCTGCTGCGTTTGTTCACAGCGCTTTTTATTCACGTCACCTGGCTGCATCTGCTGAGCAACATGCTCTTTCTGGCGATCTTTGGGCTGCCCGGCGAACGTGCCCTTGGTTCGCTCCGGTTCTTGCTGCTGTTTGTTCTGGGCGGGATCGTTGCCAATCTCATCGGCGCTCTTTCGCTGGCGGGAGTGCGATTGCCGATCATTGGATGCAGCGGCGCCGTATCCGCCGTGGTCGGAACCTACGTGGCGCTCTTCCCCCGTGCCAAGCTCGGTCTGGTTCTGCCGTTGGGGCTGTACCTGGAGTTTGTCCGGGTACCGGCGTTCTTGCTGATTGGCCTCTGGGCGCTGTTGCAGCTTCTTTTCAGCTATATAGGGCCAAGTTACGGCGCGTACGTATGGTGGGCGCACATCGGTGGCTTCCTGTTCGGCGTCGTGTTTGCGCTATTTGCTCGTGATTCGATTGCTCGAAGATTAAGGGGCTGAATCGACGGGCGAATTATCCTGCTGCTCAACTCCAGCCATGGATGCGCGAAAAATGTCGGAGCAGTTGTCGCGCTACCGGAGTAGCGGCTACGGCCTGGAATACGCTCTTTGGATCGGATCCTTCCCGCCGCATATCGGCATGCTTGCGCTTGACGTAGTCGCGCATCACTTCCGCATTAAACTCCGGATGAAACTGCGAGCTGACCGCCTTGGGTCCGTACCGCACCAGTTGATGGGGGTCACGCTCGGATCGAGCCAACACGACCGCACCCTTTGGCGGTTCCAAGACGCTCTGTTCGTGAGTGGTGTGCGCACGAAAGCGCAGCGGAAGCTTGACTGTCAGCGAATCGCTTAGCGCGCCATCGAGAAGCTCGATCGGTTGTGTGCCGATCTCACGGCCGCCGGGAAGATAATCGACGCGTCCACCCAGGGCATGCGCCATCAGCTGGTGGCCATAGCAGACGCCGAATAGCGGTACTTCGGCATCCATGGCATCGCGTATCCATCCCGCGGTGCGCTCACTCCACGCGGCACCATCAGTCACCATGGCTGCGGAGCCGGTAATAATGGCTCCGACGATCTCCCGCGGCGGCGGAAGCGTCCGGTCAGCGCTCACCTCGACAATTTGCACCCGATGCGATGCAAGCCGGGTGCTGATACGAAACCAGTGCGGAAAGTCGCCATGACGACCACGAATAGGCCTTGGCGCTCGGCCGGTTTGAATGATCAATACAGGTTTCATCTGCACCAGATTATCATCGGTTTTGGACGTCTTTACGGCTGCTTTTCTTCGCCCAGCGTATCGTCAAAAGTTTCGACTGGAGGAAGCACGGACAGGATCTCCTGAACCGTCGTCAGTCCCGCCGCCACTTGATCGGCCGCCGAGATTCGCAAGGGCCGCATGCCTTCGGACAGCGCCGCCTTGCCGAAGTTGCCCAGGTCCAGCTCCGATGAAATGAGGCTGCGCAGCCTTGGCGACAATCTCATCATTTCGTAGATGCCGGTACGGCCCAGAAAACCCGTGTTGCGACATTCCAGGCAGCCTAAAGGCTCGAACACCTTGTCGGGAACCGGAATATCCCAGCCATGGGTAAGCACATTCCAGGCCTGTGGATCCTGCGTGGTCGGTTGTTTGCAGTGAGGGCAAAGCGTGCGCACCAATCGCTGCGCGACAACGCCGGTAAGCGTGGACTGGATCAGATAATGTGGCACGCCCAGATCGAGCATGCGCGTGACGGCGCTCGGTGAGTCGTTCGTGTGCAGTGTGGACAGCACCAGGTGTCCGGTCAGAGACGCCTGCACCGCCATTTGCGCAGTTTCCAGATCGCGGATTTCGCCAACCATGATGATGTCTGGATCCTGGCGCAGCAAAGTGCGCACGCCGGCAGCGAAGTCCAGGTCGATCGCCGCGTGAACCTGCATCTGGTTGAATTCCGGAGAGACCATTTCGATCGGGTCTTCGACGGTGCACACATTGAGCTCCGGTGTTGCCAGATGCCTCAGCGTTGAATACAGCGTCGTGGTTTTACCCGAACCGGTAGGGCCGGTGACCAGCACAATCCCGTGCGGACGCTCGACCATGCTGCGCCAGAGCACGCCCTCGCCTGGCGAAAAACCCAGCTGAGCGAAATCCTTCACGACCAGATCCGGGTCGAAGATACGCATCACCACTTTTTCGCCAAACGCCGTCGGCATATTGGAAATACGCAGCTCGACCTCGCGGCCAGACGCCGAGCGCGTCTTGATGCGGCCATCCTGCGGACGGCGCTTTTCGGCGACGTCCATGCGCGCGAGGATCTTGATGCGCGCCGTTACGGCTGTCATCACTGGCGACGGCAGCTCGAAGACCTTGTGCATGCGTCCATCGATGCGGAAACGCATCATGCCGACTTCTCGCCGTGGCTCGAGATGGATATCCGAGGCGCGCTGCTCGAACGCGTACTGCAGCAGCCAGTCGACGATATGCACCACGTGACGATCGTCGGCACCGACTTCGCCGCCTTTGCCCAGCTCGACCAGTTGTTCGAAGTTGAGTATCGCTGACGAGGTCTGATTGGTGCCCTTGGCGTCGTGTGCCAGTTGGATGGAGCGCTGGACGCCGTAAAATTCCTGCAGATAGCGGTTGATGTCGATCGGGCTGGATACCACGCGCTTCACGTCACGGCGCAGCATCTGCGCCAGGTCGGCAGCCCATGCGGAATCGAACGGCTCACTGGTCGCAAACGTGACTTCGCCTGGAGAAACCGCGACAGGCAAAATACGATGCCGCTGCGCGTACGCGTGGCTGACCACCTGCGTGACCGAGCCGGCGTTGATCTTCATCGGATCGATCTTCAGGTACGGCAGGCCCGCGTGGCCGGCCAGCCATTCGGTCAGCGTTTCAAGCCGTAGCGGTCGACCGGGGTCACGCTGGTTGACCATCTTGGCATTGGCGATCAATACCAGTGGATGCAGCTCCACCGTGGCGCGCCCGGCCCGCGCGCCCATGCGCACCTGCTTGGCATCGTCGCCAAGCAGATAGCCGTCGACCACCAGCGCTGCCAGCATATCGTCCAGCTCCAGGCGGCCGCGGCGGCCGAGCAGGGATGCGATTTGCGGTGATACAGCCATCGCGATCTATCTCCGATAATGTCCCGGTTGGCGCGCACTTGATCGCCATAGGCCGGGTGAAAAAGTGCGCTGCAGCTATACTAGTACGCTTTATCCACGGTCACGGAAAACCATGTCCGCGCGCACTTTTCAGGACGTCATTCAGACGCTTAACCGCTACTGGGCCGAGCAGGGCTGTGTGCTGCTGCAGCCGCTCGATCTCGAAGTTGGCGCCGGCACATTTCACCCGGCCACGTTTCTGCGCTCGCTCGGCCCCGAGCCGTGGGCGGCGGCGTACGTGCAGCCGTGCCGTCGGCCGACCGACGGGCGTTATGGCGACAATCCGAATCGCCTGCAGCATTACTACCAGTACCAGGTCATGCTCAAGCCGAATCCGGAAAACATTCTGGAGCTGTATATCGGCTCGTTGAAGGAGCTCGGCATCGATCCGCTGGTGCACGATCTGCGCTTTGTGGAAGACAACTGGGAGTCGCCGACGCTGGGCGCCTGGGGGCTTGGCTGGGAAGTCTGGCTCAACGGGATGGAAGTCACCCAGTTCACCTACTTCCAGCAGGCCGGTGGGCTTGAGTGCCGGCTGGTGACGGGCGAAATCACCTACGGTCTCGAACGCCTGGTGATGTATCTGCAGAATGTGGACAGCATCTACGACATCGTCTGGACGCACGCGCCCCACGGCGTCGTGACCTACGGCGATGTGTTCCATCAAAACGAAGTTGAGCAGAGCACGTATAACTTCGAACAGGCCAACGTGGCCGAGCTGCTGCACTGGTTCGACGTGTGCGAAGCCAGCGCCAATCATCTGATCGCGGCCAACCTGCCGCTGCCGGCCTACGAGCAGGTGATGAAAGCGAGCCACACCTTCAATCTGCTCGACGCGCGCCGCGCGATCAGCGTCACCGAACGCCAGCGCTATATCCTGCGGGTGCGCACGCTGTCGCGCAGCGTCGCCGAAACGTACGTGGCGCAGCGCGAAAAACTCGGCTTTCCCGGCCTGAAACAGCCGAAGGAGCAGGCCGCATGAGCGCCGCGAGATCACTCCTGATCGAACTGGGTACCGAAGAGCTGCCGCCAAAGGCTTTGGATGAACTGTCGGCGTCGTTTCTGCGCGGTATCTGTGACGGTTTGGCCAGGCGCGGTATCGCCGGCGATCTCGATCAGGCCGTAGCGTATGCCTCGCCGCGCCGCTTGGCCGTCCATATTCCCGACGTCGCTGCGGCGCAGCCGGAGCAATCCGTCGAGCGTCGGGGGCCCGCGCTTGGCGCCGCGCTCGACAAGGACGGCCAGCCGTCCAAAGCGCTGCTGGGTTTTGCGCAGTCCTGCGGCGTCGATGTGGCGCAGCTGGAAAAACTCGAAACCGACAAGGGCGGCTGGTATGTCTGGCGCACGGTCAAGCCGGCCCAGCCGCTGGCGGCGCTGCTGCCGGACATTGTCGACGAGGCGCTGAAAGGCCTGCCGATTCCGCGGCCGATGCGCTGGGCCAGCCACGACTACAGCTTCGTGCGCCCGGCGCACTGGCTGGTGATGCTGCACGGTGCCGATATTATCGACGGC
This sequence comes from uncultured Methylobacterium sp., assembly GCA_964658785.1. Taxonomy (GTDB): domain Bacteria; phylum Pseudomonadota; class Gammaproteobacteria; order Xanthomonadales; family Rhodanobacteraceae; genus Rhodanobacter. The sequence goes on along the minus strand of CBAAAD010000078.1, from coordinate 4,766 downwards.
GACGTTCTGGGCCTGACAAGCGGGCGCGCCTCACGCGGCCACCGCTTCATGCATCCCAGCGCCGTGCAGGTGGCCGATGCCGACAGCTGGCTCGATGCCATGCGTGCGGCCAAGGTGCTGGCCGATCCGCAGGAGCGTCGCCAGCGCATCCGCGATGAAATTGCAGCGGTGACGGCGCAAACCGGAGGCGTGCCGCGCGTCTCGGACGAGCTCTTGAACGAGATCGCCAACCTCACCGAGTGGCCGGTCGCTATTGCCTGCACCTTCGAGCGCGAATTTCTCGCGGTGCCGCCCGAGGCGCTGGTGACGACGATGGAGACAAATCAGAAGTTCGTGCCAGTGTTTGATGCCGCGGGCAAGCTGACCGAGCATTTCATCGGCATTGCCAACATCCACAGCAGCGATCCTGCCGAAATTCGCAAAGGCTACGAGCGGGTGATCCGGCCGCGTTTTGCCGACGCCAAGTTTTTCTGGGACGAGGATCTGAAAACGCCGCTCGCTGCGCAGATGGCGCAGCTGAAGACCGTCACCTATCAGCAGTCGCTCGGCAGCGTGTGGGATAAAACCATCCGCGTGGCCGAGCTGGCGCGGATCATCGCCAATCGCGTCGGTGTCGACGCCGGCCAGGCGACGCGGGCCGCGTCGCTGAGCAAGTGCGATCTGCTGACGCGCATGGTCGGCGAGTTTCCCGAGCTGCAGGGCATCATGGGCCGCTACTACGCCCGCCACGACGGCGAAACCGCCGACGTGGCCGATGCGCTAGATAGTTTCTATCAGCCGCGCTTTGGCGGCGACGCGATCGCACCCGATGCGGTGGGCCGAGTGCTGGCCGTGGCGGAGAGGCTTGATACGCTGGCCGGCATTTTTGCCGTCGGCATGAAGCCCAGCGGCAACAAGGATCCCTTTGCGCTGCGTCGAGCCGCGCTCGGCATGGCGCGTACGTTGATTGAAGGCGGCCTCGAAATCGACTTGCGCAGCAGCTTTGTCGAAGCGCTGGAACTGCTGCCCGACGCGGCGCTTGCGGCAGGCCTCAAGCCGGGTAAGGACGGCGCTCCGCCCACGTTGAATGCTGGCCATCGCCGCGCCGCGCTTTCCGCAGAATTGTATGATTTCGTGATCGAGCGGCTGCGTGGTTACTACGCTGACCAAGGTTTCACCAGTGCGCCGTTCGAAGCGGTGCTGGCGGTGCAGCCCGGCAGTCTGACGGATTTCGATCGGCGCCTGCGCGCCGTCGCCGAGTTTGGTTTGCGGCCGGAAGCCGCGAGTCTGGCGGCGGCCAACAAGCGTGTGGCGAACATCCTGCGCAAGCAGGCCGAGGAACCCGGCGCGCCAGTTATCGCACGCACGATCGATCCCGCACATTTCGAATCCGATGCGGAGCGCGATCTGGCCGAAGCGCTTGCCGCCGCTCAGCGCGAGACGGCCGGATTTCTCGCCGCTGGCGACTACACGGCCGTGCTTGATCGCCTTTCCCAGCTACAGGCTCCGGTGGATGTGTTTTTTGAGAGCGTACTGGTGAATGCGGAGAATCCGGCCGTGCGCGCCAATCGACTGGCCATGCTCGGTCAGCTCAAAGCCCAGTTCAGCGGCATCGCCGATATTTCGCTGCTCTGAGGTCTATGGACTCGACCATCAAAAAAGCAGCCGTCCTGCTTTTTTGATGGGGCTCATGGCGGATGGAAACGCCGCGCTTCAGGCGACCGGGTTGCGACCCTGGCGAATGCGCTTGGCCAGCCGATGGTTGAACGTCACCATGGCTGTCGTATCCACGTTGATGCCGCCGGGACCGAGGATTTCATAGAGGTCCGCCAGCAGGTCGGTGTTATCGGCCAGGGTCAGCGGGCTGTCGGCCAACTCAAGCTCGGATTGCAGAATCTTCATGGCGGTGTTCAGCCGCTGCGAATCGACGCCGTTGTCGTGCGCCGGCAGCATGCTGACCGAAGCGTTTCCTAAACGGAGCTTGGGTCGCTGGGTCGACACTACCTCGGAGCTGTACTGATCGTCCGGCGTCGTGGTCGATGGATCGGTCTGAATGGCGCCCTCGCCGGCCACCAGCCATACCAGGGAAATCCCCAGCGTGCGTGCGAGCGTCACGCAACGTGCCCGGGAAGGATCCGTATTGCCGTCGCGCCAACTGCGCACCACGCCTTCGGAAAAACCGCACATACGGGCGATTTCCGTCGCGCTGCCAACGCGCTGAATCAGCAGCTTGATGCGATCTGAAAAAGTGCCCCCTGGCGTGGGTGTGGGCGTATAGGAAGGCTGCATATTCATGGTGATGGCCGTGGCAGATGGTGTAAAAAGTTACGAAGCTCGGCGCCGGGAATCCGGCTCTGACATTGAACCGTGGAAATTATTAGGATTTTGTGCGCGTTTTGAATGAGGATGTAAGCACATTACGCCTTTGCCGCAAATATTTACACATCTTTACTTCATTGACTGCGCGGGTATCTTTCGACGCCCACCGCGGGCAGCCCTGCCCTGTGCTCATCGTTTGAAGCGTTGATGCATGCATCGCATGCTGCACCTTAAGCTACGCGCAGTTTCTTTCCGGGGAGTTTCGTAAGCTAACCTTCGGCAACGCGCCAGCGTGAGCGCGGTTGACAGCCTGCGGGCCATGCCAAGGAAAAAGATGAGCCAATTCACCCTGCTGGGCAAGCGTCGGTTCGCGCCCTTCTTCTGGACCCAGGCGTTGGGCGCGTTCAACGACAACGTGTTCCGCAATGCGCTGGTGACGCTCGTAGCGTTCCAGATGGCGCTGGATGAGCACACGGTGTCGCTCTACACGAATTTGGCCCCGGCGTTGTTCATCATCCCGTTCTTTCTGTTTTCGGCCACCGCCGGGCAACTGGCGGAAAAATTCGAGAAGACCCGGATCGTCCGCTACGTCAAATTGTTCGAAATCGCCGCGATGATTCTGGCGGCTGTCGGTTTCTACACCCACAACACCATGCTGCTGCTGGTTGTGCTGTTCCTGATGGGCATGCACTCGACCACCTTCGGGCCAATCAAGTACGCGATCCTGCCCCAGGCACTGAAACCTGGCGAACTGGTCGGCGGCAATGGCCTGATCGAGATGGGCACGCAGCTGGCGGTGCTGATCGGACTGGTCGCCGGCAGTTCGTTGATGCGAATGGTCGGCATCGGCCCGATGCTGGCAGGCGCAGTGACGGTCGCGGTGGCGATTGTCGGCTATGTCGCCAGTCGCAGCATTCCCGCCGCCCCGCCCACCGCGCCAGGGCTGAAGTTCAACTGGAATCCGTTCACCGAGACAGCGCGCGTGCTGGGCATCACCAAGCAGGATCGCGGCGTGTTCAACGCCGTGCTGGGTATTTCGTGGTTCTGGTTTTTCGGCACGGTGCTGGTGGCGCAACTGCCGAGCTATACCAAGCTCAATCTGGGCGGCGATATTTCGGTCTACATCTTTGCGCTGACGCTGTTTTCGATCGGTACCGGCATCGGTTCCCTGCTGTGCGAAAAAATGTCCGGCCGGCGGGTTGAAGTGGGCTTGGTGCCGTTGGGTGCGTTCGGCCTTACGGCGTTCGGTAGCGACCTGTTTTTCGCCCGCTCGGGTCAGGCGCCGACGCAGGGCCTGGACTGGCTGGCGTTCTTGCATGCCGCCGGCAGCTGGCGCATTGCGATGGATCTGACCTTGATCGGCGTGTTTGCGGGCTTCTACGTGGTGCCACTGTTTGCCTTCATCCAGAGCCGCACGCCGAGCGACAGATTGTCCCGCGTGATCGCCGGAAACAATGTCCTCAACGCGCTATTCATCGTGTCTGCTGCCGGCTTCGGCCTGGGCATGGGTGCGCTGGGCTTCGGCATACCGCAGATCTTTCTCGCTATCGCGATATTGAACGCGCTGGTGGCGCTGTACATTTTCACCCTGGTGCCCGAGTTCGTCATGCGCTTTATCACCTGGGTGCTGGTGAATACGCTGTACCGGGTGCGCGTGGATGGCACGCAGAACATTCCCGAAGAGGGTGCTGTGCTGCTGGTGTGCAACCACGTCAGCTTTATGGATCCGCTGCTGCTGATGGCCAATCTGCGGCGGCCGGCGCGTTTCGTCATGTACTACAAGATTTTCAATATTCCGCTGCTGCGTTTTGTGTTTCGCACGGCAAAAGCCATTCCGATCGCCGGGCACAAGGAAGACCCGGCCCTGTTGCAGAAAGCCTACGACGCCATCGACGAAGCATTGGCCGACGGTGAAGTGGTTTGTGTTTTTCCCGAGGGCGCGCTAACCCGCGATGGCCAGATCGCCACGTTCCGCACCGGCGTGGAAAAAATTCTGGCGCGTCGGCCGGTGCCGGTCGTGCCGATGGCCTTGCGCGGACTCTGGGGCAGCGTCTGGAGCAAGCGCGACTCGATGCTGCACCGCTCGCGGTTGCCGCGACGATTTCGCGCACGCGTGGAGCTGGTGATCGATCCGCCAATCGTGCCAGCCAAGGTAACGGCCGCTGCGCTGGAGCAACGTGTGGGTGAACTGCGCGGAACGATGGCCTGACGCGCTGTCGCTCCTTCACCGGTCAGCTGAGCCAGCCGCCGATCACGACCAGGGCCACGGCGCTCAGCCACGCCAGCAGGGCGCGCAGCAGGGCGCCGCGCAATCGCAGCAGTTCCGTCAGCGGTTCGCTGCGCTCTTCGAAATAGCCGTCGCCGGCTTCGATATCGCTGAGGATATCGGCCTGCGCCGCCGCGCCGAGAAAGCCCGGTTCGGCGCTGTACCAGCTGGTGGGCGCCGCCTGGCTGTGCCAGCGGCGCCA
>CBAAAD010000077.1:0-9634 GCA_964658785.1 uncultured Methylobacterium sp. | reverse complement strand
TTCCTCGGGCTCCGGCCAGCCGCGCACGACGGCCAGATACTGCTTGCGCACCGAGCGACCCATGAACTGCTCGCCGAGCGCGGCCGCCATCTCACTGGAGCGGGCGATCAAGAGCACGCCGCTGGTGGCTCGGTCCAGCCGGTGCGCGAGGTAGACGTTGCCACCGAGCTGCTCGCGCAGCAGGTCGATCAGAAACTCCTCGGCGTTGCCTACCATCTTCGAACGGTGCACCGCCAGACCGGCCGGCTTGTTGACGGCGATCAGGTCATCGTCCTGATACAGAATCTCGATCATCGGCAGCGCTCAGCGCGAGCGCGGCCAGCCCACGGCAAACGCAAGCAGGCTGGCGATGCTCTCCAGGATCGGCGGCAGCGGGCCGTGCTGCGGCGCCAGCGTCCACAGCAGCGCGGCGCTGATCATCAGCGAGCTGCCGAGCAGGCTGCAGGCGATCAGCCGCTGCTGCTGACGTGCACTGTCCTGCTGCTGTTTCAGCCACTGTGGATCGGGCACGCTGCGCTGTTCGCCGCGACCGATCTGGCGCAGCGCGTCGCGCACCAGCTCGGGAAACTGCGGCGCGTCGTGCAGCCACACCGGCAGGCGTTTGCGCACTTCGCGCAGCGTACGCAGCGGGCTGTAGCGTTCGCGCAGGATGCGCTTGAGCACCGGATGCGCCACCGCCCAGATGTCGATATCCGGATCGAGCATGCGGCCGACGCCCTCGATATTCAGCAGGGTCTTCTGCAGCAGAATCAGCTGCGGCTGCAGCGTCAGCTCGAAGCGCTGAGCGGTGCGGAAAAGCTTGATCACCAGATCGGCGAGCGAAATCTGCGACAGCGGCCGGGTGAAGTAGGGCTCGCACACGGTGCGAATCGCGGCCTCCAGTTCATCGATGCGCAGATGTGCCGGCATCCAGCCCGCTTCCACGTGGAGCTGCGCGATGCGCGCGTAGTCGCGCTCGAACAATGCGATGAAATTCTGCGCCAGAAAATACTGGTCGGTTTCCGGCAGCGATCCCATGATGCCGAAGTCGAGCGCGATGAAGCGCGGCTCCTCCAGTCGCGACGGGTCGACCCAGATATTGCCCGGGTGCGCGTCGGCGTGAAAAAAATTGTCGCGGAACACCTGCTCGTAAAACACCCGCACACCCTTGACCGCCAGCTTCTTGCGATCGAGGCCGGCGGCATCGATGGCCGCGACATCGTCGGTGCTGATGCCGTAAACGCGCTCGAGCGTCAGCACGCGCTCGGCGGTGAGGTCCCAGTGCACGGCAGGAACGTAGAGATCGAACCCGCTGGCGAAGTTGCGCTTGAGCAGGCTGGCGCTGGCGCCTTCGCGCTGAAGATCGAGCTCGTTTTCGAGCATCTTTTCCACTTCGGCCACGACTTCCAGCGGGCGTATCTTGTCGGCCTTCGGATGCCAGCGCTGTGCCAATTCGGCCAGCGACTGCAAAAGGCGCACGTCGCGTGCGATTCGCTCATCGATGCCCGGCCGCAGCACCTTGACCACCACCTGGCTGCCATCGTGCAGCGCAGCGGCATGCACCTGGGCGATGGACGCGGAGGCCAGCGGCGTTTCATCGAAATGGCCGTATAAAAGGCCAATCGGCGACTTGAGTTCACGCTCGACGATGGCGCGCGCCTCGCTGCCAGGAAACGGCTCGACCTGATCCTGCAGCAGCGACAGCTCGTCGGCGATGTCCGCTGGAATCAGGTCACGTCGCGTCGACAGCACCTGGCCGGCCTTGACGAAGATCGGCCCCAGCTCGGTCATCGCCAGCCGCAAGCGTTCGCCGCGCGAAAGCGGGCCCACGTCCACGCGCGGTTTGGCGGCCAGTGGGCGGAAGAACTTCAGCGGATTGACGCCCTTTTCCTCGCCGACCATTTCGTCGACGCGGTACGCCAGCAAGATCGAGATGACCCGCAGCAGGCCTGGCACCACGCGTAGCGGCATCATGCGGCGCTGCCCTGCAGCCGGCGAACCAGCCGCTGCACGCGCGATTCCAGCCGTTCGCTGCGCTCGCGCAGCGTATCCACGCCGTCGAGAAAGCCTTCGACCTCGCCCGGCGCCAGCGCGAGACGCGACTCTTCGCGCAGCCAGTCGGCGCTGTCTTCGGTCAAATGGGTGGCCGTCTCCTTGGCGTGGCTGAGCGCCTTGCGCACGGCCCTGGCGATGGGTACGCCGAGCACGTCGCCAAAGGTGCGTGCGAATGCCTCTTCAAAATCGGGCGCGAAGGTCGTGGCCAGCTTTTCAAGCCGCCGCGCCAGCTCGGCGTCACCGGCAATCTCGACCTTGCCCGGCGAGATGCCGTCATCGCCGCGTTTGAACAGCATCGCCAGCAGGCTACCCGGCGTGGCGGCCACGCGCAGCTGGCTGCCGGACGCATTTTCTTCGGGCGGTCCGACCACTAAACGCCCGTCCTCCACGGTGATGGCCAGCGCGATTTCCGGCCCGCGCAGATGCAGCAGCACGCGGCGTCCGTTCAGCGCGATCAGCCGCTGCTGGGTATCGGGATCCAGCGACAGCGTGTGGTTCAGCGCGGTTTCCAGCGCGCGACCGGCGAGTCGGCGCAGCGGCAACGGCAGCCAGGAGTTGGGAGTGGCGTCAGTCATCCGGCGATTGTAGCCGGCAAGCCGGCTTCAGACCTGCATCGCGCCATCGAAGCCAAGCTGCCGCCAGGCCTCGTACACAGCGACGGCGACGGTGTTGGAAAGATTGAGGCTGCGGCTGTCCGGTCGCATGGGCAGGCGCAGGCGCCGTTCGGCGGGAATCGCTTCGAGCACGTCGGCCGGCAGGCCGGCGGTTTCGCAGCCGAACAGCAGGGCATCGCCTGCGGCAAAGTGCGCGTCCACGTGGGCAACCCTGCCCTTGGTGGTGAAGGCAAACACACGCGGCTGGCCGATGGACTCAAGGCAAGTAGCGAGGTCGTCATGCACCATGAGGCTGGCGTACTCGTGGTAGTCCAGCCCGGCGCGGCGCAGGCGCGCATCGTCCAGTTCGAAGCCCAGCGGGCGGATCAGATGCAGCTCGGCGCCGGTATTCGCGCACAGGCGAATCACGTTGCCGGTGTTCGGCGGAATCTCGGGACGGAAGAGGATGACCTTCAGCATCCCGCCATTATCGCCCAGCGAGGCAGGCGAGCGCGGCGGAAAATGTGATGCAAAGTCTCGCCGGATTCAGCCGTGCAGCACCGGGCAGACAACACCGTCGGGCTTCATCGCGCACGTGGTCGGCGCGGTCAGCAAGACACTGGCCACCGAATGGCCGCTGGCGTCCTGCAGGTTCTGCGGGCGGGCCGTGAGCATGGCGCCCATGATCAGCGCGCACACGGCGAAGCAGGCGACGAACAGGCCGCGGAGCATAAAGGTTTCGAATTTCATGGCGTCTCTCCAGGTAAAGGGCCGATTGGCCTGTACCCAACTATGGCAATCACCGTGCCAACGCGATCGATGGCTGGCAAGCCCCGCTGCCGTTGAGTTTGCGCATCAGCTCCCTCCGGCATTTCGCTGTCCGCGGACAGCCGCCGGACGCTTCGAACACCGTCACGGACAGGCCGGACAGCCATCGAACAGTCAGGTGCGCGGCATTTTGCACACTCCCTGCGCAAACTATTGCGAACGCACCGCCCCATCGATAGCCTCGATAGCCTTCATCCACGCAACGAGGAGTTCGACTGTGGCAAGAAAATCCCTGGTTCTGGCGATCGTCGGCTTGCTTGCATTGGCTGGCGGCAGCCTGCTCCCCGTGGCGGCAGCGAGCGCCAACGCGCCGGTGCAAATACCGGATATTGCTTACACCCGTTTCGCGTTGCCCAACGGCCTCACCGTGGTGGTGCACGAAGATCACAAGGCGCCCATCGTGGCGGTCGGTATCTGGTACCACATCGGCTCGGCCGACGAGCCCGCGGGCAAGACCGGTTTTGCGCATCTGTTCGAGCACCTGATGTTCTCCGGTTCGGAGAACCACAAGGGCACGTATTTCCAGCCGTTCGAACTGGCCGGAGCCACCGATCAGAACGGCACCACCTGGTTTGATCGCACCAACTATTTTGAAACGGTGCCAACCACCGCGCTGGACATGGCGCTGTGGATGGAATCGGACCGGATGGGCCACCTGCTCGGCGCGATCGGCCAGAAGGAGCTCGATACCCAGCGCGGCGTGGTGCAGAACGAAAAAAGACAGGGCGAGAATCGCCCCTACGGCCGCGTGGACGAAAACATCCTGCTCAAGACTTATCCCGCCAATCATCCCTACCACCACGACACCATCGGCTCGATGGACGATCTCAACGCCGCGTCGCTGGACGACGTCAAGCACTGGTTCCAGAGCAACTACGGTGCGGCGAACACCACCCTGGTGCTGGCCGGCGACATCACCGTGGCGCAGGCGCGCCAGAAGGCGGCCGAATACTTCGGCGACATTCCGGCCGGCCCGCCGGTAGCGCGCCAGCAGCCGTGGATTACGCCGCTGGCCGCGTCGACTCGCAGCGTGCAGCACGATCACGTCGCGCAGCCACGCATCATCCGCACCTGGGTGGTGCCGCAGTTGGGTACCGACGCGTCGACCCAGCTGGACCTGGCCTCTACCGTGCTCGGCGGCGGCAAGACCTCGCGGCTGTATCAGCGGCTGGTCTACCAGGACAAGCTGGTCGATAGCGTATCGGCCAGCATCAGCGACTTCGCGCTGGCCAACCAGTTCCAGATTCAGGCCGATGTGAAACAGGGCGTCGACCCGGCCAGGGTCGAGGCGGTGATTGCCGAAGAGCTGAAAAAATTTCTCGCCAACGGCCCGACCCAGGACGAACTCGACCGCGCCAAGGTGGCCAGCCGCGCCAATTTCATCCGCGGCCTTGAGAAAGTCGGTGGCTTCAGCGGCAAGGCGGTGATTCTGGCGCAGGGGCAGGTGTATCGCGGTGATCCTGGCGCCTACAAGAAGGATCTGGCGCGCACCGCTAGCGCCACCATCGCCAGCGTCAAGCAGGCCGCCGATCAGTGGCTGAGCAAGGGCGATTACGAGCTGACCGTGCTGCCCGCCGGCAAGGACTTTGATCCCGCCGTCGAAGACAGGGCCGTGGTGGGCCTGGGCGACGCGGCCAATCGCCCGGCACCGCTGCTGCCACCGACGCGGGCATACGGCGTAGGCAAGTCGCTGGTCGATCGCAGCAAGGGCGTACCCGAGGTCAGCCAGTTCCCTGCGTTGAGCTTCCCCACGCTGGAACGCGGCAAGTTGAAGAACGGCATCGAGGTGATTCTGGCCGAACGCCACACCATTCCGGTGACTCAGGTCGAGCTGCTGTTCAACAGCGGGTATGCCGCCGATCAGGGTCACAAGCTCGGCACCGCCAGCTTCACCTCGACGCTGATGAACGAGAGCACCAAGGATCTCGATTCGGTCGAGATCGCCAAGCGCCGTCAGCGTCTGGGCGCCATGACCTCGGTGGGCTGCGGCTTGGACACCTGCTCGGCGTCGCTCGACACGCTCAACGATCAGCTGCAGCCGTCGCTGACGCTGTTCGCCGATATCGTGCGCCATCCGGCGTTCAACAACGCCGACATCGAGCGCGTGCGCGGTCAGTGGCTGGCCGGCATTGCGCAGGAAAAAACCCAGCCGGTCGGGCTGGCCCTGCGCACGCTGCCGCCGATGCTTTACGGCAGCGATCACGCCTACGGCATTCCATTCACGGGCACCGGCAGCGAGGCGGCCATCGGTTCGCTCACCGCTGCTGACCTGACCAAGTTCCAGCATGACTGGCTGCGGCCGGACAACGTCAGAATCCTGGTTGCCGGCGATACCACGCTGGCGAAGATCATTCCGCAGCTCGATGCGGCGTTCGGTGACTGGAAAGCCGACGACTCGGCCATTCCGACAAAGAACATCGCCACCGTCGCGGCGCAGCCGAAACCGCGGGTGTTTCTGATCAATCGGGCCGACGCGCCGCAGTCGCTGATCCTGGCCGGGCTGCTGGCCCCGTCGACCAAAGCCGCGAACGATTTGGCCATCCAGACGGCCAATGGCGCCTTCGGTGGCACCTTCACCTCGCGGCTCAACATGAACCTTCGCGAAGACAAACGCTGGGCCTACGGCGCGCAGAGCCTGCTGATGGACGCGCAGGGGCAGCGGCCGTTCCTGTTCTACGCGCCGGTACAGACCGACAAGACCGCCGAGTCGGCGGCCGAGGTGTTGAAGGAGGCGCGCGCGGTCATCGGCAGCAAGCCGCTGACCGTTGCTGAAATCGCCAAGATCAAGGATCAGAGCATCCGCTCGCTGCCGGGCAGCTACGAAACTACCGCGGACGTGCTCGGTGCGATGCAGGGCATCGTGCTGTACGACCGCCCCGACGACTACGTTCAGACGATGAAATCGCGACTGGAGGGTATCAGCCCGGCCGCCGCCGAAGCTGCCATCAGGGAGATCGTGAAGCCGGATGCGATGACCTGGGTGATCGTCGGTGATCTGAAGAAGATCGAGGCGCCGGTGCGCGCGCTGAACCTGGGCGAGGTGCAGGTGATTGACGCCGACGGCAAGCCGGTGCATTGAAGCCGCGGCTGTTTTAGCGCATCCCGACCATCGTTAGCCCGCTGCTGCCGAGTTTGCCTGGCTGGCGGCGATTAAGGGATGCGCCGGCGTGCTAGGTTACGATGCGGGCCGGGCGGTGACCGTCCGGCCTTTATTTGTTGTCATTCGCGGAGCTCTCCATGCGCAAAACCCTGTTGTTGCTGGTTCCTGTAATGCTTAGCGCCTGCACCTACGGCATCACGCTGGACGACGCGGCCAAGAACGTGCGCACCGCGTGGGGTGGCGATGTGTCCGGTTGCCGCGATATGGGCAAGGTCACGGTGTCCGTGCAGGATCACATCGGCCCGGTGGATCGCAACAACATCACCGTGCGCGACGAGCTGGAAGTGCTGGCGCGCAACCAGGCGGCCGAGCTGCACGCCGATACCGTCAAGCCGCTCGCGGACCCGACCGACGGCTCGCAGCCGTGGGGCGCTTATCAGTGCGGCACGCGACCGATCAATTCCCAAGCCCGCCCGCCGGCAGCGCCAGGCCCTTCCGGCTCGCCGCCGGCAGGTAATGCGCAGACCTTCCCGGTGCACGGCGGCTGAGGCGCTTGTCCGCATCGCGATGTATCGGCGCGTTGCGGCCTCCGCTGACAACGCACGTCGGCGCGGTGGGTGCGGGCATGCCGATGGACCCACGCTTTTATGAATAACCTGATGAAGGCGCCCAGGCGCCTGGCCAAGCGCATACTGCCGTTTCGGCAGAAAGCCGCGTCAAAGGCACTGCTCGATACGCTGCCGTTCTTTGCCATACCGGCCGATGCGATCGAGGTGCTGCCCGATCCCGCCGCGTTTCGGCAAACGCTGCTGCGCGAGATCGCGCACGCCAGCCGGCGCATCCTCATCGTGGCGCTGTATCTGCAGGACGACGAAGGCGGTCGGGAAGTCCTTGATGCTCTCTACGCAGCGCGCGCGAAAAATCCCTCGTTGCAGATTTCCGTTTTTGTCGACTGGCATCGCGCCCAGCGCGGGCTGATCGGCAAGCAGAAAAGCGAGGGCAACGCGGGCATGTACCGCGAATACGCCGAGCGTCTGGGACCTGGCGTGGTGATCTACGGCGTGCCCGTGCAGAACCGCGAGCTGTTCGGCGTGCTGCATCTGAAAGGCGTGATCATCGACGACACAGTGCTCTACAGCGGCGCCAGCTTCAACGATGTCTACCTGGCCAAGCAGGGCCGCTACCGCCTCGATCGCTATCACCGGCTGCAGCACCGCGAACTGGCCGATGCGATGGCCGAGTTTTTGCGGCGCCATTTTGTGGAAGGTGAGGCGGTGCGCCGGCTGAATGTGCCCGACGTGCCGAGCACGCGCAGCCTGTATCCGGCCATCCGCACGTTTCGCGACGATTTGCAGAACGCCCGCTACGACGTGCCGCACGATGTGCTTGGCGAAACGGATGTGGCGGTCACGCCGCTGCTGGGATTCGGCCGTGCGGACAACCTGCTCAACGACGTGCTGCTGGCGCTGCTGCGCGGCGCGCGTCGGCGGGTGATTCTGCTGACGCCGTATTTCAACCTGCCGCGACCGGTCCGCCTGGTGATCGGTCAGCTCCTGCGCCGCGGCTGCGAGATCCACATCATGGTCGGCGACAAGACCGCCAACGATTTCTATATTCCGCCGCCGCAGCCGTTCCGCACCATCGGCCTGTTGCCGTACCTCTACGAGAACAACCTGCGCCGCTTTGCGCGCGCACATCGCCAGCAGATGGCCAGCGGCCAGCTCAATATTTACCTGTGGCGCGACGGCGACAACAGCTACCACCTCAAGGGCCTGCTCATCGACGACGATGTGGCCGTCATCACCGGCAACAATTTCAATCCGCGTGCGTGGGCGCTGGATCTGGAAAACGGCCTGCTGCTGCGCGACCCGGCGCATCGGCTCACGGCCATGCACGAAGCCGAATGGGCGGCGCTGAAGCAGCACGCCGTGCGGCTCACGGATGATCTGGCGCTGGAAAGCACGCGCCGTTATCCGGCCGACGTGCGCAAGAATCTGAAGCGGCTCAACCGAACGCGGCTCGATCGGCTCGTCAACCGCATCATGTGAGCGTGTTTGCGCTCAGCGCGCCCGTGCGGCGACCAGGCGATCCAGCCGAAGCCCCAGCCAGCGATCCACGTCCGGCCATTCATCGGCCAGGATGCTGTAGCAGACGGTGTTGCGCAGCGTGCCGTCGGGGCGGCGCTTGTGCGCGCGCAGTACGCCGTCGCGCTGCGCGCCCAGGCGTTCGATCGCGCGCTGCGAGTCGAGGTTGCGATGGTCGGTGTGAAACTCCACCGCCACGCAGTTGACCGTTTCAAAGGCATGGCGCAGCAGCAGGCGCTTGCAGGCGGTGTTGAGGTGGCTCTTCTGCCAGCTTCTGGCGTACCAGGTGTAGCCGATGGCCAGCCGCGGCAGTTCCGGCGCGATGTCGTAATAGCGGCTGGTGCCGACGACGGTGCCGCTGGTTTTTTCGCGAATCGCGAACGGCAGCATCAGGCCGTCGGCGTGGCCCTTGAGCGCGGCTTCAACGTAGGCCTGCGCTTTTCCCGGCGCCGGCGCGCTGGTAAACCACAGATTCCACAGCTCGCCGTCGGCGGCAGCCGCTTCAAGCGCGGCGACATGGTCCAGGCTGAGCGGCTCCAGCGCGACGTGATCGTCCTGCAGGGTGGTGGGTGCGAGTGGTGGCATCGGTGGTCCGTTGAAATAAGCCGCGTGCGGCACGGAAATCCTGCGTCGGGATTATGCCGTTCAGGCGTCCAGATCGGGTATCAGCTTGCTTTCGAGCCGGGCGATGCTGTCTTTCAGCAGCAGCTTGCGTTTCTTCATGCGGGTCAGCTGCAGTTCGTCGCGGCTGAGACCGGCAGCCAGCTGGTGAATGGCCGTATCGAGGTCGCGATGCTCCACCCGCAGTTCGGCCAGCAGGTGAACGATGGCAGCGTGATCCTTGACCTGCATGGCGACTGGCAACGGCTGGGGAGTAAGCCTCCTAGTCTAGCGCCGATCCCTGCTGCCGTTTGGGGCGAACTGAGCGCGATCGGTCACCCGCTACAATGAGGTTAATCTTGGCGATTATTGATTGCTTCGATTTGATTGCTTCG
>CBAAAD010000076.1:0-9636 GCA_964658785.1 uncultured Methylobacterium sp. | reverse complement strand
GGCCCGTGGATGAGCTTCAAGAATCCGAACAACGGCAAGGAGATCGTGGTCAAGGATGTGATCGCCGATGCGTTTCTGCAGCAGATCATGACCCGCGCGGCCGAGTACGACGTGGTCGCCACTTTGAACCTCAACGGTGACTACATCTCCGATGCGCTGGCGGCGGAAGTCGGCGGCATCGGCATCGCGCCGGGCGGCAACATCAACTACGTCACCGGCCACGCCGTGTTCGAGGCGACCCACGGCACCGCGCCGAAGTACGCCGACCAGGACAAGGTGAACCCGGGTTCGGTGATCCTGTCCGGCGAGCTGCTGCTGCGTCACCTGGGCTGGAACGAGGCGGCCGACAAGATCATCGAGGCGATGGACAAGGTGATCGCCGCCAAGACGGTGACCTACGATTTCGCCCGCATGATGGATGGCGCCAAGGAAGTGAAGTGCTCCGAGTTCGGCGACGCGCTGATCGCGGCGATGTGATTCGTCATTGCACCGTTTGGGATGAGAAAAGGGACCGCGTTTGCGGTCCCTTTTTTATGGAGGCATTCGTCGCCCGATACCGCGACCATCCGCAAGCGCTCGCTGTTCGTCCACAGGGTTCGCCGTGGCAGCCCATCCATCGGGCCATCGTCCGCCGGCAGCCGCCATGAATTCAACGCCGCGGCCGGCGCTAGACTAGGCCGATGAACCCGCCGCGCGAGTTGTCCGCTCATCCCGTCATCGTGCCGCAGGCGAGTGCTGCGGCGGCGCTGCTGGTGGATGCGTTTGCCGACTACAACGCCCGCTTCGCCGACATCACGCGCCGGGCGCGTCGCCGGTTCGAGCGGCGCGACTGGCATGGCAGCAGCATGGATGCTCGTCAGCGCATCGATCTCTACGACATCTGCATCCGCGAAACGCAGGGGCGGCTCGATGGCCTGCTCGACGATCGCGTGCGCTCGCGCCCGCTGTGGGCGGCCATGCGGCAAGCGTTTGAGCAGCAGATCGTCGGGCTGACCGATCGCGAGTTCTACAAGACCTGGTTCAACTCGCTGTCGCGGCGCCACTTCAATACGCGCGGCATCGCATCGGAGATTGAATTCGTGGCGCTGCAGCGCGAGCCAGACTCCGAAGGCAGCGACGCCGCGCCGCATCGACACTACGACGTGCAGGGCGACCTGCCTTCGACATGCGCCCGGCTGCTGGCCGATGCCGGCTTCGCCTACGCCGATCCCTCCGGCTGCGCGGCGGGGCTGGCGCGCGCGCTGCAGGCGCGCATGCGCGCGGCCGGCCTGCCAACGGTGGAGGTGATCGACCTGCTGGAAACGGTGTTCTATCGGGATCGCCGCGCCTATCTGGTCGGGCGCCTGCGCGTCGGGCATCGGCGTCATCCGCTGGTGATCGCGCTGATGCATGCGGACGACGGCGTGCGCGTGGATGCGCTGCTCACCGTACGCGAGCATATTTCCATCCTTTTCGGCTACGCGCGCAGCTATTTTCATGCGGACATCGGCAACGTCGGCGCGGTGGTGGCGTTCGTGCGCGCGCTGCTGCCGCACAAGCCGCTGGAGGAACTGTACGCCGTGCTGGGCCGTGCCAAGCAGGGCAAGACCGAGCGCTACCGCCGCGTATTCAGCCATCTGGCCATCCATCCGGAAGAGCGTCTGGTGCACGCCGACGGCAAGCGCGGCATGGTCATGGCCGTGTTCACCCTGCGCGATCTGCCGGTGGTATTCAAGTTGATCCGCGACCGCTTTGCGTGGCCCAAAGACATGGTGCGCAAGCAGGTCGAGGAAAAATACCGGCTGGTGTTTCATCACGATCGCGTGGGTCGCCTGATCGACGCGCAGGAGTTCGGCCAGCTGCGTTTTCCGCTGCGTCAGTTCGATGAAAAGCTGCTGGATGAGCTGCTGGAGGAGTGCGCCGAAAGCGTGCGCGTGGATGGCGACGAGCTGGTCATCGGCCACTGCTACGTCGAGCACCGCATGCGCCCGATGGACCTGTACGTACGCGAGGCCGAGCCGGCCGAGGCGCTGCGCGCGATGTGCGACTACGGCCAGGCGATCAAGGATCTGGCCGGCAGCAATATCTTTCCCGGCGATTTGCTGCTGAAGAACTTCGGCATCTCGCGCAACGGCCGGGCCGTGTTCTACGACTACGACGAGCTGTGCACGCTGGGCGAATGCCATTTCCGCGCGCTGCCCAGGCAGCATGTGGACGACGAGATGCAGCCGCTGCAGGATGCGGTCTACGCGGCGCCGGATGATGTGTTTCCCGAGCTGTTCGTGAACTTTCTCGGCGTGCCCAAGACGCTGCGCGATGCGCTGATCGAAGCGCATGGTGAAATCTTCGACCCGGCCTGGTGGAGCCGGCTGCAGAATCGTCTGCGCGCGGGTGACTACGTGGATGTGCCGCCCTATCCGCCGGAGGCATGCCTGGCCCGCGCTGTGGTGCTGGCCGATTCGCAAAGCCCGCCGCCATGACCGCCAGCGTGAATGCCGGATGTACTCCCGCGCGGCGCCACGCACCTTCGATGAATCCGGCGGTCAATACTGCAGCCCGACGATCGGACCCCCAAGGAAACGCCATGCGTGTGGTATCGGCATTTTGCCTGTTTGCTCTATCGCTCGGTGCCGCGGCGCAGACGGCGCCGGTGCCGCTGCCGCTGCCTGCCTCCCCATCGAGCGTGACCAACCTGGCGGCGGTGGCGGTGAGCGGCGTGCAGCCCGGTCCGGGCCTGTGGAAGGTCAGCAAGGGCGATCACACGATGCTTCTGCTGGGCGTCATATCGCCGCTGCCACAGCTGATGCAGTGGCGCTCGGCCGACGTGGAAACGGCGATCGCCGGCTCGCAGCAGGTGCTGCAACTGCCCGACGTCAAGCTCAAGGTCGACGTCGGTTTCTTCGGCAAGCTTTTTCTGCTGCCGTCCGCCTACAGCGCGCGCAAGAACGACAACGGCGCGACGTTGCAGCAGGTGCTGCCGGCACCGCTGTACGCGCGCTGGGAAACGCTCAAGCTCAAGTACATCGGCAAGGACAACGGCATCGAACGATGGAAGCCGATCTTCGCCTCGCAGGAGCTGTACAAGAAAGCGCTGAGGGCGAACCAGCTGAGCAAGTCCGGCGGCGTGCAGGCCAGCATCGACGCGCTGGCGAAAAAGTACAACGTGCCGGAAACCTCCACCGAATACCCGCTGCTGATCGAGCATCCGCACGACGCGATCAAGGCCTTCAAGGCTTCCGGGCTGGATGACGTCGCCTGCTTCGGCCGCACGCTCGACGCCGTCGAGCAGGACATGCCGGCGATGACGCTGCGCGGCAACGCGTGGGCCACCGGCGATCTGGACGCGCTGCGCAAGCTGCCCGACAGCGACCGCCGCGGCACCTGCATCACCGCGGTCACCGACGCGGACTTTGCCCACAAGCTGGGCCTGTCGGACGTGCCGGCAAAGATGGAGGCCAACTGGCTGACCATCGCGCGTGCCGCGCTGGCGCAGAACAAGCAGACGTTTGCGATGCTGCCGATCAAGGAGATCCTTTCGCCCGACGGTTATCTGGCCCGGCTCAAGGCCGAGGGCTATCAGGTCGAGGCACCGGATGACGGCGCCGATGACGCTGATCCAGCCTCGGCCAGTTCGGCAGCAGCGAGCCCGGCATCGGGCACGCCGGCGTCGGCCGCGTCGTCAACCAGTCACTGAGCTCAGGGGCCGCGCCGCGCATGCCGATCTCCCGAACCATCGCTCATCGACTTATTGCCCTGTGCCTGGCCGGCCTGGTGTCGGTGGCCGCCGCCGTCGACGCGCCGGCACCGTCGTCTTCGGCTACGCTGCCGCCCGCGGGCAAGGTCACCGAGCTGCAGGGCGTCAGCGTCAGCGGCGTGCAGCCGGGGCCGGGCCTGTGGAAGGTCAGCAAGGGCGATCACGTGCTGTGGGTACTGGGCACGCTCGATCTGCTGCCCAAGCATATGGACTGGCAGGCGCGCGACGTGCAGGCGGCCATCGCCGACTCGCAGCAGGTGCTCGACCGGCCGCAGGTCAAGGTCGATGCCAAGCTCGGTTTTTTCGGCACGCTCGGCCTGCTGCCCAGCCTGATCGGCGTGCGCAACAACCCCGACGGCAAGCGGCTGGTCGACATGGTGCCGCCGGATCAGTACGCGCGCTGGCTGGTGCTGAAAAAGCGCTATCTGGGCTGGGACAACGGCGTGGAAAAGCAGCGGCCGATCTTCGCGGCGGCGGCGCTGTTCATCGCGGCGATCAAGCAGGCTGACCTCAGCAACGACATGCTCGATCCGCTGATCAAAAAGGCGGCGGCGCAGCACGACCTCAAGCTGACTCCGGTCACCTACACCGTTGTCGTGGATCAGCCCAAGGCGGTAGTGAAGGATTTCAAGAAAAGCCCGATGGATGACCGCGACTGTTTCGCCAAGACGCTTGATCATCTCGATAGCGACGTCGCACTGATGCGCGCGCGCGCCAACGCGTGGGCCACCGGCGATCTGGATACGCTGAGCCGGCTGCCGCTCAGCGACCAGCTGCAGGTGTGCCTGGCGGCGGTCAACGAATCGGGCGTGGCCCACGAGCTGGGCCTGAGCGACATAGAGGCCCGCGTCGAAGCCACCTGGGTGACGGCGGCGAGCAAAGCTCTCGAGACGAATCACGTGACGTTCGCCCAGCTGCCGATGCAGCGTTTGCTGGGCGAGCACAGCTATCTGGCCGCGCTGCAGGCGAAGGGGTACACGGTGACGTTGCCGGATGGGTTGAGCGATGCAGCGACGAGTGCTCCGGTGAATCCGGCGAAAGCGGACGGCGCCCAGCACCGCTGAGCGTCGTCCGTCTTCAACCGCTCGAAGCGATCACTCGCTCGCCGTGTTGAGCTGAGCGATGTCCTCATCGCTGAGGCTGAGCTTGGCCGCGCCGACCAGTTCATGCAGCTGCTCCACGCTGGTGGCGCTGGCGATCGGTGCGCTGATGCCCGGACGCGCCATCAGCCAGGCGAGCGCGACCTGCGCCGGCTTCGCGTGGTGCGACGCGGCGACGTCGTCCAGTGCGGCCAGAATCTGCATGCCGCGCGGATTGAGATACTTCTTCACCGCGCCGCCGCGCGCGCTGCTCTTGGCCAGATCGCCCTCGCTGCGGTACTTGCCGCTGAGAAAACCGCTGGCCAGCGAGAAGTAGCTGATTACGCCGATATTCTCCTTGCGGATCAGCGGCTCGAGATCTTTTTCATAGCCCGCGCGGTCGATCAGATTGTAGTCCGGCTGCAGGGTTTCGTAACGCGGCAGGTTGTTTTCGCGCGACACTTTCAAGGCCTCGGCGAGCCGGTCGGCGGTGTAGTTGGAGGCACCGATGACGCGCACCTTGCCGGCCTCGATCAGGCGGCTGAAGGCGTTGAGCGTTTCTTCCAGCGGCACGCTGGCGTCGTCCTCATGCGCCTGATACAGGTCGATGTGATCGGTCTGCAGGCGCTTCAGCGAACCTTCCACCGCCTGCGTAATGTTTATCGGCGACAGGCCCGGCTGCTTGTCCCATTTGGCCACCTTGGTGGCGATGATCACCTGGTCGCGCTTGCCGCCTCGCTTGAACCATTTGCCGATGATGGTCTCCGAATCGCCGCCGCTGTTTCCCGGCACCCAGGCTGAGTAAATGTCGGCGGTATCGACGAGATTGAAGCCGGCGTCGACGAAGGCGTCGAGTAGTTCGAACGAGCGCTTTTCGTCCGCGCTCCAGCCAAAAACGTTGCCGCCAAATGCCAGTGGCGCAACGGAAAGAGAAGAATTGCCGAGTTGACGCAAGTCCATGATGAGGCTCCAGCAAGGGGGAAAGGCGGCTTGAATCCAGCGCCGAGCATGCGCCGCGTGATGCTGCCATCGCGTGAACACAAGCGCCGACGAAACAACTCGCCTGGGCTGGGTGCAACCATCGGGCACCGTTGCTGACCGCGTCCAAATTTGCTCTCACGAGGCGCTGTGGCCTGACGTAGAATGCCTTCACGCATCGACGAGCGCGCGCGCGTTATCGTCCACGCGCTGAAGCACTGACGGCGTTACGTCGATCAGCAACACGTCGATCATCCATGAAGCACGGGGCAGGGGCAGTCAGCATGAAAATCCATCGTTCGGGAACGCTTGCTGCCTGTCTGCTCGCCGCATGCATCGGCTGGCCCACGTTGAGCATGGCGCAGGCCGCGGCCCCGCAGGATCAACCGGCCGACGCGCTGGTGCCGCCGACCAGCGCCAGCGACTTCACCGGTCAGCAGCTGGACGCCGCCCTGGCCGGTGACTGGCGCTCGCCCAACAACCGCGCACGCGACGTCTACCGTCACCCCAAGGCGACGCTGCAGTTTTTCGGCATTCGCCCGGATCAGACGGTGATCGAGATCACCCCCGGCGGCGGCTGGTACAGCGAGATCCTGGCGCCGCTGCTGCACGACAACGGCCACTACATTGCCGCCGTGGAAAAGCCCGACAGCAGCGACGAGGCGCGCAAGGATCAGGACGCGCTGCAGCGCAAGTTCGCCTCCGACCTGATGCGCTACGGCAACGCGAAGTTCGTCGCGTTCGATCCCAAGGCGCCGGTGTTCGGCGCGCCCGGCTCGGCGGATCTGGTGCTGACCTTTCGCAACGTGCACAACTGGGTGATGGCCGATACCACGCCGGCGATGTTCAAGGCGTTCTATGCCGTGCTGCGGCCGGGCGGCGTGCTCGGCGTGGTCGACCATCGCGCCGACGACAGCGCGGCGCTCGACGCGGTGAAGAAAAGCGGCTACCTGCCAACCAAGTACGTGGTGAAGATGGCAACCGACGCCGGCTTCGTGCTCGAAGACAGCAGCGAGATCAACGCCAATCCGAAAGACACGAAGAATTATCCGAAGGGCGTCTGGACGCTGCCGCCCACGTACGCGCTGGGCGATACCGACAAGGCAAAGTATCAGGCGATCGGCGAATCCGACCGCATGACGCTGCGCTTCATCAAGCCCGCGGCGGCGGCCGGCTCGACTCGCTGAATCGTCGAGCGACGTCGCGGCAAGGCCGCATCGCGCCATGTTGATCGCACTCAACAAGCCTTACGGCGTGCTCTGCCAGTTCACTGATGAAAACGGCCGGCGCACGCTGGCCGACTTCGTCAGGCAAAAAGACGTCTATGCGGCTGGACGGCTGGATCAGGACAGCGAGGGTCTGCTGCTGCTGACCGACGATGGCGCGCTGGCGCACCGGCTCACCGACCCGCGGCACAAGCAGCCGAAAACGTATCTGGTCCAGGTCGACGGCGAGATCGACAACGCGGCGCTGCTCGCTTTGCGAAACGGCGTGTCGTTGAACGATGGCCCGACGCTACCGGCCGTGGCGAAGCGTGTCGACGAGCCGGACTGGCTGTGGCCGCGCGATCCGCCGGTGCGCTTCCGCAAGCATCTGCCGACCAGCTGGCTCAGCCTCACCATTCGCGAAGGCCGCAACCGGCAGGTCCGGCGCATGACGGCTGCCGCAGGTTTCCCCACGCTGCGACTGATACGCGTGCAGATCGGTGAGCATGCGCTGGATGGTCTGGGCCCGGGCGAGACGCGCGTGTTGTCACGGTAAACAGTCACATCAAAGCAGCTCGCGGACGTTGCGCCGCGCCGCCATCGCCGATCACGACAGCCGGAAAAAGGCCTCGGCCGTCGCCGTGCTGTTGGCCGCGGTGACGTCAACCGATTCATCCCGGTCGCGCGCGATTTCCTCGCAGATGTGCCGCAGGTACATCGGCTCATTTCGGCGGTGTTTGGGCTGCGGCCGTATCGTGCGTGGCAGCAGATACGGTGCGTCGGTTTCGATCATCAGGCGGTCGGCAGGAATCTCACGCACCAGTTCGCGCAGATGGCTGCCACGGCGTTCGTCGCAGATCCAGCCGGTGATGCCGATATGGCAGTCCAGCGCCAGATAATCGCGCAGCGCTTCGGCCGTATCGGTAAAGCAGTGCACCACCGCGGCCGGCACCTTGTCGCGGTAACGCCGTAGCAGCGCCAGAAAATCCTGATGCGCGTCGCGCTGGTGCAGAAACAGCGGCAGCTGCAGGTCCACCGCAATTCGCAGCTGGCGCTCGAATGCCTGCAGCTGCACCTCGCGCGGCGAATAATTGCGGTTGTAGTCGAGCCCGGTTTCGCCGACGGCGCGCACGACGGGATCGCGCGCCAGCTCGCGCAGCAGTGCGTCGGTGGCGTCGTCGTAGTCGATTGCGTGATGCGGATGCACGCCTGCCGTGGCCCACAGTCGGCCGGGATGCGCCTTGGCCAGCGCCAGCGCATGCACGCTGCCCTCGCGTGATGCGCCGGTTACGATCATGCGATCCACGCCCTGCTCGGCCGCACGCTGCAGCACCGCGTCCAGATCAGGCTGAAACGACTCGTGGCCGAGATTGACGCCGATATCGAGCAACTGCATGGCTGGACCGCTTCGAGCAAAGCGCCATTGTCCCAGACATTACGGGCGCGACAAGCCGTGCGTCAGAGTTTCAGGCTCAGCGTCAGCCGCACCTCGCGCGGCTCGCCGGGATGCACGGTGACGCCGTTGGGCACCAGCGGGCTGGTCGGTGAAATCTGGTAGTCCTGCTCGTAGGCAATGTCGAAATACTTGCGGTCGAATAGGTTCAGCACATCCAGCGAGAGCGAAGCGCGCGGCGTCAGCTCGCGCGCCACGCGCAGGTTGGTGACGATGGAGGACGGCGCCCGCAGCGTGCCGTCCTGCGAGAGCGGATAGCCGCCGATGTACAGCGTCTTCAGATCGGCCGACCACGGACCGACGTGATGAATGGTCACGCCGACCGAGCCGACCTTGCTCACCGCGTTGGGAATCTGGTTGCCGATGTTGCCGTTCTCGTTTTCATGCGCGTAGCGCGCGTGCGTGTACGCCAGGTCGGCATCGAACAGCAGCCAGTCGGTGACGATCATGTGGTTGTTGAACTCGACGCCGTGGCGCTTGCTGGCACCGTTGATTTCGGTGCCGCCGGAGTCGGCGCCGTAGACCAGCTCGGAGGAACTGTTGAGGCTCCACACCGCCAGCGAACTCTGCAGGCCGGGGATGATCTCCGTGCGCACACCGATCTCCTTGCCGAAGCTGCCGACCAGCGCAGGCGCCCGCGTGACCGGCTGACCGGTGGTGGCGTCGAACGAGTTCACCGCGCCGCGCGCGTCGTTGCTGTGGAAGCCGTTGCCCGCGTTGACGAAGAATTCGGTCTTGTCCCATGGGCCGAAGATCAGCGCCATCTTCGGCGACACGCGGTTGTCCGACACCACGCCACTATTGGGCGCGTATACGTTCGAGGTGAGGTCCAGATCGATGGCGTCGGCGCGCAGCCCGACCAGGCTGCGGAACCAGCTGCTCCAGGTCGTGGTGTTCTCGACATAGGCGCCGCCTTCGGTTTCACCGACGAGGTCGCTGCTGACGGTATGAAACGCCACGCGCGCCTGCGAGTCGTACAGCGAAACGTGGATCTGGTCGTGGCGCACCTGCAGGCCAACCTCGGTTACCGAGTCGTGGCGGAACAGCTCGTGCGTCCAGCCCTTGGCGAGCTTGGTGCCGAAGATGTTGCGCGCGTCGCGCTGGTTGAACTGGTCACCCTGCACGGGGTTGTCTTCGAAATAGGTGAAGTTGGACCACAGCTGCAGGCGGTAGTGTTCGGCGAAGGCG